>CAZCXB010000104.1:0-6978 GCA_964502485.1 uncultured Muribaculaceae bacterium
ACTTTTTACTCTTATATTTACACTATTTAGTTGTGATAAAATAAAAGAGTTGGCAACAATTTCGATCTCTACTAAATTTGAGACTGATTTCCCTATCTCAATCAATGCATCAACATTTACCAAATCGGAGAGTATTGCATTGGCATCAAATCTGGAGAATTTTAGTATTACAGAGGAGATTAAGATTGAGGAGAATTTCGACCTTGAACCATACCTCAAAAAAATCAAGGAGATAGATTTAAACTCCGTTGTAATAACTGTTAATGGTCTCACAGCCGGTCAGGTTATCCAGACGGTATCACTCAGTGTTGCCGGTGTAGGTAATATTATTACTCTCAATAATATCACTATGACAAACAACAGCTTCTCCCCTGTCGTTTCAAAGACTCTTTTAGATCAGGTGTCAAACAAGCTTTTAAATGAGAAGAAAATTACTGTCACCGTTCAAGGTGTCGGAACTGCTCCTTTAACAGGGACAATCAAACTCTCAATTGATGCAAAAGTTGTTGCATATATTCTTAACTAATCGTACTCTGATATTTTAATGAACTATTTTTTCAATAAAAAAAAGAGAAGAGTCAGACAGCTTCTACTCTTTATACTTGTATTGATTGCCGGCCTCTTCTATATTCTCTTTACAAGATCATCATTTGAGAATAGCAAGAGAGAGGATGTGCTGCAAATTGCCAGATCTGTGATCTCTGTTTTTCCTGTTGATGATATCAAATACTTAGATATAGGAGAGAGTGATCTGGATAATCCTCACTATCTAATTATAAAGCAGAAATTAAAAGAGGTTATAAGAGTAAACAGAGCTGCAAGATTTGCTTATCTATACGCTCTTCAAGATAATAAGATAGTATTTATTGCAGACTCCGAACCTAAGGATTCAGATGATTACTCCCCACCCGGAGAGGTTTTTTCTGAAGCCGATGAGCAGGACTTTAAACCATTTATCACTGGAGAAGAGCTTGTTACCAAACCACTGACTGACAGATGGGGAACATGGATAAGTGCCTATGTGCCTATCAAAAATATTGAAACCGGTGAGGTTATTGCTGTTTTTGGAATGGATTTTAATGCCGCAACATGGAAGAGAGATCTATTAATGGAAGTTTTTCAATCCGGATTGCTGATTTTTCTATTCTTACTTGTTCTGGTTTTCCTTATCAGAATTTCAGGAAAAAACACTCTCCTTAAACACCAGATAAAACTCAGAAAGGAGGTAGACGAAGCACTCTATGCGAGTGAGGCAAGAATGCGCTCTATCACTGACTCTGCAAAAGATGCAATTCTTATGATGGATGATAATGGTCTAATAACTTATTGGAATCCGGCTGCAGAGTTTATTTTTGGGTACACAAATGATGAGGCTATCGGTAAAGAGTTGCATACCTTTATTGTACCACAGAAGTATCAATCAGCACACTTCTCTGCAATGCCACATTTCCTTGAGACAGGCGAGGGAGCTGCAGTTGGCAAAATAATTGATCTTGAAGCTATAGATAAAAATAATCGAGTTTTTCCTGTACAGTTGTCTCTCTCATCTATTTCAATTGACGGGAAATGGAACGCAATTGGAATATTGAGAGATATCACAGAACAGAAGAGATCAGAAGAGGCTCTTATTAAGGCAAGAGAGAGTTCGGAAAATGCAAACAGATCTAAGAGTATTTTCCTCTCCAATATGTCACATGAGATTAGGACTCCACTCAATGCAATAATTGGATTTTCACAACTTCTGGGAAGAGAGAGTCAATTATCAGGCACACAGAGAGAGTATATCGATTCAATTATCCGGGCTGGAGAGCACCTGCTGGAGCTTATCAACGAAATTCTTGAGCTCTCAAAGATTGAGGCCGGCAGAGTTAGTATTAACCAATCAAATATTGACTTACACGCTCTCTACGGTGATATTCAGATGATCTTCAAAGAGAGAGCCGACTATAAAAAGCTTAGATTAATTTTTGAAAACAGCGAGCAATTCCCTCAATATGTTGTAGTTGACGAAGGGAAGTTGAGGCAGATCTTTGTAAACATAATTGGAAATGCAATCAAATTTACCGATGAGGGGGGAGTTGCAGTAAGATCAAGAGTTGACAGAGTTGGCGAAAGACTCTTCTTAACTGTTGAAGTTCAAGATTCAGGTCCCGGAATAGATAAGTCGGAATTCGATAAACTTTTTATGCACTTTGAACAGACCAGTTCCGGTTTAAAAAAGGGTTCAGGAACAGGTCTTGGTCTTGCATTGAGCAGGGAGCTTGCACTTCTTATGGGAGGAGATGTTACTGTTACAAGTGAGCCCGGAGTCGGATCAGTATTTACTTTCAATGTTGAGATACATCAGGGAAGAGCTGAGGATGTTGAGAAAAAAAACAATAAAAGAGTTAGGGGGATAGTTGGAGAGGATCAAAAATACAGAATACTGGTTGTAGATGATAAGAGGGAGAATCTGCTGGTGGCCGTTAATCTCCTTAAACTTGTGGGATTTACTACATTTGAAGCTGTTGACGGAGTGGATGCTATAGAAAAATTCAAAGAGTGCAAACCTCATCTTATATTGATGGATATGAGAATGCCTGTAATGGATGGATATGAATCTACACGGATTATTAAATCTACTAAGGAGGGCGCCGACACTCCGATTGTAGCACTTACTGCAAGTACCTTTGAAGAGGAGAGAGAGAAGATAAAATCTCTGAATATGCAAGGGTATGTTCGGAAACCTTTTAGAGAGAATGACCTCCTTTTGACAATTGGCAAAATATTGGAAATTGAATACCTTTTTGAAGAGGATCTGCAACAGTCAAAGGTTATAATAGCAGATGAGAGTTCCGAGATTGATTCGGTTCCGGATAATTTAACGAAAGAGACCGTTTCCGAATTACTCAATGCAATATCTATTGCAGATTTTGATAGATTACTCTCAATTATTTCTGAAATTGAAGAGACAAACCCTTCCCTATCTCAACTTCTTGGAAAATACGCTGCTAATTATGATTATAATAAGCTGGAGGAAATTGTTAAAACTCTAACTAATAAATGATGGAAAGTACTGCAAACAGACATATCCCCAACATTTTGATAGTTGATGATATCTCGGCAAATCTGGTATTGTTAGGACATATTCTCAGGAATATCGGTTACAAGGTACGCCCGGTTCCTAATGGTGAGCTGGCTCTCAAGGTGGCAGAAAATGAGAAGCCGGATCTTATTTTCCTGGATATAATGATGCCGGATATGGATGGATTTGAAGTTTGCAGAAGAATCAAATCGAACAGTAAACTTAGTGATATCCCGATTATCTTTATCAGTGCCCTGAATGATACTGATGACATAGTTAAGGCTCTTGAATGCGGAGGTGCCGATTACATAACTAAACCATTTAAAGCAGAAGAGGTTAAAGCACGTGCAGCAATACACCTAAGGCTACATTTGCAGAATGTGGAGCTGATTAAGGCAAATGCCGAAAAAGATAAGTTCTTCTCGATAATTGCTCACGATCTTCGCAGCCCCTTCAGTTGCTTTCTAGGTATGACACAGACTCTTGAAGATATTCTCCCGGATCTCTCCATGGAGGAGATTCACAGCTTTGCAAAGAGCATGAGAAGTTCGGCAACCAATCTTTTTCGTCTTTTGGAAAATCTGCTTGAGTGGTCACGAATACAGCAGGGATTAATCCCCTTTGAGCCCGAAGAGAGTGCTCTTTTACCTGTTACAGAGGAGAGTCTCTCAATCATTTATGAGAGTGCAGCAAAAAAAGGGGTAGAGATAGAGTTGGATATTCCGGAAGATCTGATTGTTTTAACAGATAAGAATATGGCCCTTACAATTTTACGTAATCTCATCTCTAATGCAGTAAAATTTACTCCAAAAGGCGGAAAAGTAACTATCTCAGCAAAAAAGAGTAACAAAGATTTTGCTGAGATCTCGGTTACTGATACTGGCATAGGAATGCCACCTTCTATACTTGACAATATTTTTCGTCCCGATGTAAAGACCAATCGAGAAGGTACAGATGGTGAAGCAAGTACAGGGCTTGGTTTGCTCTTATGCAGAGAGTTTATAGATCGTAACAAGGGCACTATCAAAGTTATAAGCGAAGATGGGGTTGGTTCTGTATTTACATTTACTGTTCCATTAACAAAAAGGGATTAAGTAAAACTTAGCTAATAACCTCATCCTCCAATAATTGGATAAAAACCATACCTGTTGAAAATCTCTATAACCCTCTCTATTGTCTCTGGAGATGGCTCTCTGAATCTGGATCCGAAATCGGAACCCATTCTGATGCTTTTAGATAGAGCTACTCCGTGATAAGTCAGGATATTTATATGTCTGCTCCATTCAAAACCATCAAGAAACTGCGCACTCTCCTCAATATTTTTATTAAAATCATTTACCCCCTCAATAAGCGGAATCCTTATCCAAAAGTCAGATTTTCTTGAGGCGAGTAGTTTAATATTTGAAAGTATTGTCTCATTTTTTACACCTGTATATAATTGGTGTAGTCGCGAATCCATCAGTTTTAAATCTGCAAGAAAGAGATTTGTATATTCAGAGACTTCAACTACACTCTTGCGTGATGCGTAAAGTGATGTATCCACTGCTGTATGAATCCCATTAGCTTTACAACTCTTTAAAAGATTAAGCAGATAGTTTTTATAAAGCAGTGGTTCTCCTCCGCAAATTGTAACGCCACCCTCTTGGGATGTCTCAAAGAAAACTCTCTCTTTAAGTATCTCGGCAGTTAACTCTTCAATGGTATAATAGTGTCCGGAGAGTTCCAGCGCACCTGACGGGCAAACGTTAGTACAATTACCGCATACATTACAAAGCTCTCTTCTGATTTTGAGTGTTGCTCCCTCTCTTATAATAGCTCCGGCACTACATTCGCTCACACAACATCCGCAAAGAATACATCTGCCTGCGGTATACATTAACTCAGAAGCGGGGCTTAATCCCTCCGGATTATGACACCAAAAGCATCTTAAAGGACACCCTTTAAAGAAGATAGTGAGCCTTATACCCGGGCCGTCGTTTATTGAGTACCTTCGAATATCAAATATGAGTGGGGTGTCAGATAGATTCATTTTCTGTTCTCTCTATTATCTCCTCCTGATAATCAAGATTCATATCATTAAAGTAGTCGCTGTAACCCGCCATTCTAACCATTAAATCTTTATAATTCTCTGGATTTTTTTGGGCATCCCTTAGGGTAGCCGTATCCACAATATTAAACTGAATATGGTGCCCTCCCAGTTTAAAGTAAGATCTAATTAGTGCCGAGAGTTTTATAATATCCTGATCTCTTTTAAGCAGGGCCGGTACGAATCTCTGATTGAGCAGAGTACCTCCGGTTTTTATCTGATCGAGCTTGGAAAGCGATTTAATTACAGCGGTTGGCCCCTTTCTGTCACACCCTTGAGATGGGGATGTTCCGTCGGAGATTGGCTTGAAGGCAAATCTTCCGTTTGGTGTTGCTCCCAGTACCTTCCCGAAATATACGTGACAAGTTGTAGACAACATATTCATATGGTAAACTCCCCCTTTAGTATTAGGATTCCCGTCTATTACCTTAAAGAGGTCGTTAAAAACTCTAATGGCAATTGAATCTGCATATTCATCATCATTGCCGAAGTGTGGTGTTCTATTCTGTAAAAACACTCTTAACTGCTCCTCTCCTTTAAAGTTCTCTCTGATAGATCTTAAAAAATAGTCGGGTTTAAACCTCTTATCTTGATAAATATGTTTTTTTAAAGCGCTTAAACTGTCAGCTACTGTTCCAAGTCCGGTGCATTGAATGTAGTTTGTGTTATATCTCGGGCCTCCGTTATAATAGTCCCTCCCCTTTGTTATACAATCATCAATCACAACCGATAAAAACGGAGCAGGAGAGTAGAGTGCAAACATTCTATCTATATAATTACTCACTGCAATCTTCTGTTTTACAATATAATCCAGTTGTTTATAAAAAGCACCGTAGAGATCTTCAAAATCTAAGAAAGTGAGAGGGTCACCAGTTTGAATACTCACCTGTTTTCCTCTTACCGGATCATATCCATTATTCAAAGTAAGCTCCAATATTTTAGGCACATTAAGATAACCTGTAAGTACAAATGCCTCCTTTCCAAAAGCTCCCACCTCTATACATCCGCTGCAACCACCCTCTAGTGCATCTCTTTCTGTTTTACCCTGCCTCTCAAGCTCTTTGATATAGATATCAGAATTGAATACCGATGGATACCCATACCCTTTTCTTATAACCTTACACCCTCTCTCCAGAAACTTGTCTGGTGTTACGGAGGCAATATGGATAGAGCTTCCGGGTTGTAATATATGAAGCTCCTCTATCACCTCAAGCATAATATAGGAGACTTCACTAACCCCATCTTTACCATCCATATTAATTCCGCCTATATTGATGTTGGTAAAATCGTTGTATGTCCCGCTCTCTGCTGCCGTTATACCAACCTTGGGCGGTGCAGGATGGTTATTAACCTTAATCCAGAAACAAGCTATCAGCTCTTTGGCTCTCTCTCTGGTTAATACTCCTGCTGCAATATCACGCTCATAAAACGGTGTAAGATGTTGATCGAAGTGGCCCGGATTCATCGCATCCCAACCATTGAGCTCCGTAATTATTGCAAGATGAGCAAACCAATACATCTGGATTGCCTCATAAAAAGTCTCGGGAGCATACTCGGGAACTCGTCTGCAAACTTTTGCTATCTCCTTTAGCTCTGCCTCTCTTTGCGGCGATTTTTCTATCTGTGCCATCTCCTCTGCCAGTTGAGCGTGTCTATGGGCAAACAGAATAACTGCATCAATTGAAATAGACATTGCCTTTAACTGATCAAGTCTATCTGTTGCATTCGGGTCATTTATAAAATCGAGTCTCTCTATCTGAGATGATATCTCTCTCTTAAAATCTGACATACCATATTTATAGATCTTTCCGTCTAGCGCAGTGTGGCC
>CAZCXB010000105.1:0-6957 GCA_964502485.1 uncultured Muribaculaceae bacterium
GAAGAGACTTTATTAATTAGATACTTCCCCGGAAAACAGATAATCTGGTTTCTGTCGTCAATCACAACTTTTATTTCTGCGATAACAGCAAGAAAATTCTTCATTAAAGACTCTTTAAAACAGGAGTCTTAATAATTGGTATTTAAGTTAAAACCATGTGTAAAGAGTTTACTAAGATTTTAACAACTTTATTTGTTACAGCAATAGTTGCTGCATGCTTAAAGCCCCCAAAACCTGTTGAGCTTGCTCCCAAAATAAATTTATCTGCCGAACTGGTGCAATTAACTGATGCTCCGGGCAGTAAAAGCTTTACAGTAAATGCAAACTATGACTGGACAATAACCGGAGGTAACTCCAATTGTAATGTAAATCCCGAATCGGGGTTAAAAGATCAGACGGTCACTGTAAAGGTAACCCTTACCTCAAATGAGGGCGGCGAGCGTAGCTTTGTCCTGACAGTTAAGGCGGGATCAGCTACAAAGAGTATTAATGTAATCCAGTCGGGGAGAGAATATGCCCAAGGGGTGAACGATATTGTTGTATCCTCTTTCGGGATAGAGCCTGTAAATAATGAGAGAGTCTATTCGGAGGTTGCTTTCATTACCAAAAACGGATCTGCCTATGAATTTAATGGTATAAAAGAGATCCGTCACTATAAGTGTAATCTCAGTGCACTTAGAGCTTCATGGACAAGTAACGCAACTAAGGTTACAATTGGAGCTACAACACAAATTAACGGATTGACCATCAACAATTTCGAAAATGAGTTGAGTTACCGTTTCTATGCAAAGGACAATAACTACAAGGAGTTTAAAGTTAGACTTACCAACCCGCCTGACTCCTACTCAGGGCTTCCGTTACTTGTGCTCACTACAGACGACGCTTCCGATATTGTAAGTAAGGATATTTGGAAACCGGGGAGATTCAAACTTGATGCACAAGGAGTTGCCGGCATTACAGAGACAATGGGAGTTACAGAGATTCGTGGCCGGGGTAACAGTACCTGGAATATGCCAAAAAAGCCCTATGCACTTAAGCTCGATAAGAAGGTAGATGGCGCATTTATGGGTATGAGCCCACATAAAAGATGGGCTGTACTTGCCAACTATGCAGATAAGACATCTATTCGCAACAGAGTTGCTTTTGAGATAGGGAAACACACCAAGCTTGCATGGACACCAGATTCGAGATATGTAGAGGTTATGCTTAATGGCAAAATGCTGGGCAACTATCTACTTACAGAGCAGATAAGAATTGACCCGGAAAGGGTTAATATTGAGGAGATAGACAATACAGTCGACAGTGGTCAAAAGTTAACCGGTGGCTGGCTACTGGAGATTGACCGTTACTATAATTTAGGAGAGAGCCGCTATTTTCGTCCTACCATCTCTCAACTGCCCGTTATAGTAAAGGAGCCGGAAGATGCAAATGGTGCTCAAATGAACTATATAAAGAGTTACTTCGAGAACCTTGAAAAGCTACTATTCCCTACACTACCTGACGGAACTCCCTATCACGAGCTTAATGCACATTTGGCAGGGACACCGGACAGCACCCAATACCATCAATATCTTGACATAGAGTCTTTTATTGATTATTGGATAGTACAAGAGGTGGTAAGCAACGGGGACAGCAGACTTCCAGGCAGCGTATATATGTATAAAGATGTGAATGGCAAGCTATGTGCCGGGCCACTGTGGGATTTTGATCAGACAACTTTTTTGGGCAGTAAGAGCTGGATGCACTACGATTATGTACCCAATGTTTATGATTATAGCAGCCTAAATCGGCGTACAATAATGTATGCACAACTATTCAAGGATGTAAAATTCAAAGCACGTGCAAAAAAAAGGTGGGGAGAGCTGTACAATTATCTAAGTGTTGAGGTTCCACTTTTTATGGACCGGGAGCACGCAATGATTCAAAAGTCTTTGGATATAAACTGGATAGAGATAGGAGAGAGTGATAGCCAAGGTATATGGCCTATCAGTGAAGAGGATAGGGTAACCGGAGGGCGAAACCACGATAAGCACCTTGTAAGTGCAGATGCAGTAGCAAAGATGAAAACACAATATCTGCAAAGACTTACATGGCTTAATACTCAAATTAGCAGCTGGTAAGCTACTTTAATACTTGCAACGCCTCATACAGAATCTGTATGGGGTGTTTTGCAATCCGGCCAGTGCCATCAAATATTTGTTGACGGCAAGATACTCCCGGTGCTGATATCATCTGCCCATCTTTTGCCGAACGTACAAGTGGAAAGAGACTCTGCTCACCAATCTGCATAGAGAAATCGTAGTGCTCTCTCTCGTATCCAAAAGATCCTGCCATACCGCAACACCCGGTTGGTAGTCTCTCCACCCTGTAATTAAGCGGAATTGAGAGCATCTTCGCAGATAACTCTACAGAAGCAAGAGATTTCTGATGACAATGGCCATGCAAAAGAATCTCCAGGGGTGACTCTGTAAAGAGTGACCTATCTATCTTGCCTGCCTCAAACTCTCTCATAATAAATTCGTCGTAAAGCAGGCAGCTCCGGGATAGTATCCGCGCATCTGCTTTAAGGTTTGCAGATACAAGATCGGGATACTCATCGCGGAATGAGAGTATTGCAGATGGCTCAATACCAACCAATGGAGTGTCGGGAGTGATAATATCTTTAAGAGCTTCAACATTCTTGTTAGACAGAACCTTAGCCCTCTTTAGCATCCCCTTTGAGATTGCAGCCCGCCCACTTTCGTAATGTTTAGGAATAATAACTTGGTAGCCAAGGGTGTTGAGCAGATCGATAAAGGCCACCCCAACCTCTGCCTCATTATAGGTGGTAAACTCATCTGCAAATAGATAGACCAAACGCGAAGATTCATTCAATCCTCTCATTTTTGCTGCAGAACTTCTTTGTGCTGCAGATTTTGCATAACTGCGCAGGGAGATACGCGAAAGGCGCGGTATAGATCTCTGTGAGGAAAACCTAAGCACTCTCTTAATAAGTGCAGATGAAAATCTATTGACTGCAAATAGATTATATAGAGATGGGATTAGAGAGCCCAAACTCTGAATCTGAGCCATCCTGGAGACCATAAAAGAGCGGAAAGGGAGCTCTTTTAAATTAAAGAAGCTACGTATATCATAGTGTTGCTGTAGAAATTCTGCCTTATACCTTGCCATATCTACGTTTGAAGGGCACTCGCTCTTGCACGCTTTACAGCTGATACATAAATCGAGAGCAGCCATAATCTCCGGCTGATCAAAGACCTTTTTGGAACGGGGTGTGGTGAGCAGCTCCCTAAGAGTGTTGGAACGCCCCCTGGTAGAGTCCTCCTCCATCCCGGTTATCCGGAAACTTGGGCACATTGTACCCCCGAAAAGTACCGACTTTCTGCAATCCCCCGAACCATTACACTGCTCAACTGCCCTTATCCACCCTCCAAGATCGGAAAAATCAAAATATGTATCGTACTCTTTGACAGGAGCATCCGGAATATACCTCAAAGAGCTGTTCATTGGAGGAGTATCAGTAATCTTCCCCGGGTTGAATATAGAGAGAGGATCGAATAGTCTCTTTATCTCCCTCATAACTCCATAGAGATAATCACCATACATAAGCGGAATAAACTCCCCCCTCAGGCGACCGTCACCATGCTCTCCGCTAAGGGAGCCACGATGTCTCTTAACAAGAAGAGCACTCTCCCGTGCCAACTCGCGAAAAAGAGCAACATCATGCGAGCTCTTTAGGTTAAGAAGAGGTCTAAGATGAAGCTCTCCCGTACCAATATGTGCATGAAATACACATTTAAGCGAGAACCTATCAAGCAGAGCGTTAAAATCTGCCATGTAGGCAGGCAGACGAGCAGGCGCCACAGCAGTATCCTCAATCACGGATACCGGCTTAACGTCACCCGCCATTGATGAAAGAAGTCCCAAACCAGATTTTCTCAACTCCCAGACACGAGATATATCAGGGCCATAAACCCTGGAGCAGTCATAAGCAAGTCCGCTACCTGTTAGATCGGCAGCAGCTCTCTCAACCCTTCTCTCAAGATCCTCCCTGCTCTGCGATGCAAACTCTGTAACAAGAATTGCAGCCGGACTCCCTATGATAAAAAACCTGTTTCTGTTTTGAGTGATATTTCTCTTACTAAGCTCCAGAATATTGGAGTCCATAAGCTCAACGGCCTCCGGTTTATGTTTAAGAGCCAATAGATTAGCCTCAAAAGCATCCTCAAGAGATGAGCAGTGAACACAAAGCAGTGCACGCTCCTTTGGAGGGAGGGGAACAAGGTTAAGTTTCAACTCGGTAATAATAGCCAGCGTCCCTTCGGAGCCGGCAAGCAGACGGCAGAGGTTATAGGGAGATCTGACAAACTCGTCAAGAGCATATCCGGTATTACGTCTTCTCACTTCCGGATCGGGAAAATGCTCTTTAATCTCTTCGAGAGACCTCTCACATGCGAGCATCTCCCTAAAATATCTGTAAATATCACCCTCTAACCCAGTGAGCAGGCACTTCTCCTTAAACTCATCCTCAGATAAATCTTTAAATACAGCAAAAGATCCATCGGACAGAATAACCTCTGCTTCTAAAAGATGATCTCTCGTGCTACCATAAACCAAAGAGTGTGAACCACAAGAGTTATTACCAACCATACCCGCCAGGCAACATCTGTTGGATGTAGATGTCTCCGGCCCAAAGAAGAGGCCAAAACGGGATGCCTCAATATTGAGATGGTCTAAGATAACCCCCGGCTGAACTCTTGCCCATCTCTGCAGGGGATTGATCTCTAAAATTTTGCTCATCTCCCCGGAGATCTCAACAACAAGTCCGCTGCCAACAACCTGTCCCGCAAGAGATGTACCCGCTGCACGAGGTATGATTGAGAAACCCTCAATAGAGGCCCTCTTTATTAGATTGGCAAGATCCTCTTTCGATTTTGGGAAGCACACCCCTGCAGGCAACTCTCTATAGGCAGATGCGTCAGTGGAGTAGAGTATTTTATTGAGAAGATCCTCTTTGATTTCCATTTGGAACATAGATTTAACTTATTCTCTCTACAGCACCATCCAAAAGTTTGTATTTCTGACCACTCTCCGGACACTCCGCAATACCATTGCGGTCAAATTTGAGTTTATGACCATATTCGCTAACCCATCCACTCTGTCTTGCAGGATTACCTACAACAAGAGCATAGGGAGGAACAGGCTTTGTGATAACAGCACCTGCACCGATAAGAGCGTACTTTCCAATCTCGTTTCCGCAAACTATAGTTGCATTTGCACCAATAGTAGCACCCCTGCAAACCTTTGTCCCTATATAGAAGCCCTTTCTTACAACTGCACTCCTTGGATTTATGACATTTGTAAAGACACATGAGGGTCCCAAAAAGACATCATCCTCACAAATTACTCCGGTATAAACAGAGACATTGTTCTGAACCTTGACGTTATTACCCAGAACAACCTTTGGCGAGATAACTACATTCTGTCCAATGTTACAGTTCTCTCCTATCTTGCTTCCTGTCATTATATGAGTGAAGTGCCAGATTTTTGTCCCGTTACCAATCTCACATCCCTGATCAATAACAACAGTTTCGTGTACAAAGAATTGCATATGTCCGAATAATTATCGGTTACAAATATAGCTAAAAGCTAAATTCTGTGACACTATTTACACCTTTAAGTCCAAAATAACTCTCGGTGATATTTCCCTTAATCCATATCCTTCTCCCTATATTTGACGGATTTGCCTTAAGATTCAGGGCTTCTCGTATAGCACCTGCAGTGAGAGCTACACCTGCACAGAGAGATCTGTTTACCGACCCCGCAAGGGGAGCAATTGCAATATTTGTCTCATTTTCAAACGGTGGAGAGGAGATCAGAGATGCCGTTGTGAGGTAGCCCGCTACATAACCACTAACCCAAATACCTTTGGCCCCCACAAAACCGGCAATCTCATCTACAGTCACTGCACGCTCCCTGCTGCTTCCATCTCTTTTATCACCCACCACAATATCTTCCGAAATCCAGACAGAGGTAGTATCTATTTGAATACCTGTAATAACCGAAGACTCACCCCCCGGTCCGCCACCTCCGCCACTCTCTCCCGAAGAGGAGTGCAGATTCACAGTAACCATCTCTCTTGCAGATAGTCTCTTTCTTGTAATTATAAACCTATCCGACCCGGAAGGTGAGTCCGGATCCCTCAACTTAATCACAACATCACCCGGATTGAGATATAGAAACCTCTCCTCAGAGAATGGGTACTCCCTGTAACCCTTACTATCCTCAATTTCCGGGATATGACCGGCAAATCTTGCAAGAAATGCAGATGTAAAGCCAAGTCTTATTGCTCCATTACTCTGCTTGCATAAGAATGAGAGGGTTGTCACCTTATTCTCCTCAATCACTACACTTCCGAAATCTCCGTATGATGGAGTGTCAAACTCGGGAAGAGAGAAGTTGTTCGAGCAGACCTCAACATCATAGCTGCCCGGTGCAAGTTTAAAAGAGGATGGCCTCTCTCCATACTTACCATTATAGATAGTATCCCCTCCTACCCTCTGAATTCGCAATATAAAACTATTACTGTCAGGGAAAGTCCGGGAAGAGGAAGCAGTAGCCTTGGTTAGAGCGTTAACCCTGGTAAATGAAAGAGCCAGCTCACCTTTTCCGTTGTGTATGTCGTCATCGGTAAAGGTAAAGCCGCTGCAGGAGGTAAAAAAGAGGGCAACTGCACCGGTTGCAGTAAGTAAAAGTGCCATCAGAATCAGATGGATAACTGTCATAAAGAGAGCTCTTCCCTCTCTTCCTTTAAAAATCTCACGCCTCATATCAAAATTATTTAATTGGTTTACAAACCAAATTTATAACAATGTGCTTCTAATGTGTTACCAAATCGTATAATTTTCAAAAAATATCTAATTTCCTTATCTGTTGTATATCTTCCAAGAGAAAATC
>CAZCXB010000106.1:0-6892 GCA_964502485.1 uncultured Muribaculaceae bacterium
ATGTCGTTCATACAGGTTATAAAGCCCCACATAAAGAAGAGTAGCGTTATAAGTGTAAAGTTTGCCCGGAAGTTTGAAGTTTTTTCCATAGTGGTTTTAGTTTGTTGCAATTACTTGTATTTTATTTCTGAAAAATCCTCACATAGTCAATCTCTAATTTATGAGGGAAGGAGTTGTTGTCAATCCCTTTTTGGCCCCCCCAGTTACCTCCGATAGCAAGGTTTATAATAAGGTAAAAAGGTTGATCGAAAGGCCAAACAGCCGATCTATTAATGCTGTTATTGCCGATATCTCTTTGTGTTATTATGGAGGTACTGTTTGCCGGATGGTTTTCGTTTTTGAAGGTGAAGATGAGAGTGTTATCCACGTAGATTTCATATCGATCGGGATACCACTCCAGAATGTATTTGTGAAAGTTTTGATGGGCACCCTCCAGCTTAATGCTACCGTTTTTATGTGTGTTTATCACATGGTTGTAGGCCTCTGTATGTGCCGATCCCCAAATAACTTCCGGATCATAACCAACATTCTCCATTATGTCTATCTCTCCGCTCTTTGGCCATCCTCCGTATTTGTTCTCGGTTGGAAGCATCCAGATTGCCGGCCATGTACCAACACCTTGAGGAACTCTTGCTTTGATCTCAAATCTTCCGTAGAGCCAGTCTCCTTTACCTTTTGTTGTTAGACGTGCCGATGTGTAGCTCTTTCCTCCTGTGTCAACCTTATGAATCTGCTGATTCTTCTGATTCTGCATTTTGTTACTATGAGCAGTTATTGTTAAAATTCCATTATCTACCCATGCGTTAGTGCTATCGCAGGATGTGTAGAATTGTGCTTCGTTGTTGCCCCATGCCCAGGAGTTACCGGCTGTATCGAAGTTCCATTTTTTTGAATCCGGAAGACCGGTATAATCAAACTCATCACTCCACACCAACTGCCACTCTTTTTTTGATTTGTGCCAGTAGATTCTGGTTGACTGAACCTCTTCTGAACTTTTGCCCACCATTATATCAAACTCTCCCTCTTCCCAGATATAGTTTAGGTTTGCATCAAAAAAACTGAGATGTTCGGGAGTGATTTTAAATTGAACCTCTTTTGTCTCTCCTGTGTTGAGATATATCTTTTGGAATCCTTTAAGCTCTTTTACAGGGCGGGATACAGATGCTGTTATGTCTCTTATGTAGAGTTGAACAATCTCTTCGCCTGGATATTTGCCTGTATTGGTGATGTTTGTTGTTATGTAAAGCGTGTCGCAACCAAAGAGTTGTGCTGCATAGTGTGTGTTGCTTGTATTTGTATTGATTGTATTTGCGTTGCCTGAGTTTGCGTTGCTGCTATGGGTTTTGAGGATACTTGGGCCATAGTGGAACGTAGTGTAACTGAGGCCGTATCCAAATGGATATTTTGGATAGGTGGTGATATCGGAGTAGGCCGATTTATAAACGTAGTCGTTTTGGTCTGTTACCGGGCGGCCGGTATTGAGATGGTTATAGTAGATCGGTATTTGACCTACGTTCTGAGGGAATGTTACAGGTAGCTTGGCACTTGGGTTATATTGACCAAAGAGCACATCAGCAATTGCGTTACCGGCCTCTGTTCCAAGCCACCATGTATAGAGAATTGCGTGTGCTTTGTCTGCTATACGATTGAAAACGAGAGGTCTGCCTGCGCTTATTAGCACTATCACCGGTTTTCCTGTTTTTATGAGCTCAATTACAAGCTCTTCCTGCACTCCGGGAAGTGTTATGTCGCTTCTACTTTTTGCTTCGCCGCTCATACCGCCGCTCTCTCCTACGGCAACAATTATTACATCTGCTTTTTTTGCAGCTCTTATTGCCTCTTTAAAGCCGGATCTATCTTCTCCCATTATCTCGCATCCCTTTGCGTAGAGTAAGTTCTCTTCTCCAACTTTTGTCTTTATCCCTTGGTATATTGTAGAAATACGTGTGGTGTCGTCTTCCCAGCTAAAGCTCCACGCTCCAAGGTTATCACGTACCGCTTTTACAAGTGGCCCGATAAGAGCAATTCTCTGTTGAGGGGCGATTTTTGCGCGCGACCCCGAGCTCAACGGCAAGGTTTGATGACTATTTTTTAGCAAAACAATGCTGCGCTTAGCCATCTCTCTTGCAAAGAGAAGGTTCTGCGGATTGTTCCACTGTTTTTTTTCTACAATTGTGTCGCAGAACTTAAAGGGGTCGTCGAACAGACCCATCTCAAACTTTTTCCGAAGTATTCTTCTAACGGCATCGTCTATAACCTCCATTTTTACTTTCCCCTCCTCCACAAGTTCTTTAAGGTGATTTATATAGCATCTGCTCTCCATATCCATATCGCTACCCGCGTTTGCAGCGAGCATTGCTGCATGTTTGCCGTCTTTTGCATATCCGTGTGCAATCATCTCCCCTATACTTCCCCAGTCGCTAACCATAAATCCGCCAAAGTTCCATCTCCCTTTTAAGATCTCTCTCTGAATGTAACTCTCTCCTGTTGCGGGGATTCCGTTGATATCATTAAAGGAGTTCATAAAGGTTGCCACCCCCGCATCTACTGCTGCTTTAAAAGGGGGCAGATAGGTTTCATGAAGGCGTCTATAGCTCATATCTACTGTGTTGTAATCTCTTCCACCTTCGGCTGCTCCATAGGCGGCAAAGTGTTTTGCACATGCCATGAGTGTTCCCTTCTCTCCCAGATTCCCCTGAAAGCCCTTTACTCTTGCCTCTGCTATGAGTGATCCGAGGTAGGTATCCTCCCCGGCACCCTCCATAATTCTTCCCCACCGCGCATCTCTTGCTATGTCTACCATTGGTGCAAATGTCCAATGAATGCCTGCTGCTGATGCCTCTTCGGCCGCAATCTGTGCACTCCTCTTTATATACTCAAGATCCCAGCTTGCAGCCTCCGCCAATGGGATAGGAAAGATTGTCCTGTAGCCGTGAATCACATCCAATGCAAACAGCAGCGGAATCCCCAACCTTGACTGAAGAGCCATCTCCTGCAGAGCTCGAGTGTGAGCAACCCCTTTTACATTTAGCATACTGCCAACCATTCCTTGGCGTATCTTACTCTGCTTGTCGCCGTCTTTTGTAATCGGCCCGGTTGTTATCCAATCGCTTGTGTATTGATTCATCTGCCCGATCTTCTCCTCTAAAGTCATCTTTTTAAGTAACTCCTCAATACGTTCACTGTTTTGGGCGATATTAGGGATTGTAAAAATCAGCATGGATAAAGTAAAAGAGATCAGTTTTTTAACAGCTATGTTCATCTTTTTCTGTTTTTATAAAGTTTTTATTCTTTTATTCTCTATTTCTGTATTTAAATCTCTGTCGGAATTACATAGTAGCATCAGCTTTTTCACAATTACAGAAGCGATGCTGCGTGAACCACTTTGCGGATATCGGAGAGTGCGTTGGTTATGTGGTTCTCTACAGTGCGCTTGTCTATATTGAGACGGTTGGCAATATCTTCGTTGCTCAAACCCATTCTGCGGCTTAGGAAAAAAACATTCTTTCGCTTGTCCGGCATCTTCTCAAGAGCCATACTTATTAGAACCTCCAGATCTTTAGCAAAGATTTTATCTTCTGAGATTTGGTCTAATTCGCTAATATTAAATGCGTTTATAAAGATATACCTCTCCTTTACAAGGTTATGTTCAAAGTAGTCGTATACTGCGTTTTTGGCCATTCTAAAGAGGTAAGACTCAAAGGAGCCTACCTGAGAGAAGATCACTCTCTTATTCCAGATCTTAATAAAGATATCTTGAGCGAGATCGCAAGCCTCATCCTCGTTTTTGAGAAGAGACCTTAGAAAATTTTTGAGTTTTGGATAGTACAATCTAAACAGAGATTCAAAAGCAGCGGTGCTGCCCTTTGCCATCTGTCCAAGATACTCCTTGTCTCTCTCTACCGACATCTTTATCATATTCTCCATATAAGTCAGTTATTACAAAGTAACCAAATCTTCTGTAAACTTTTTGTTAAATCGGTCGGTAACCTCTACTCTTATCTTTGAATCCCTTTTTTGCGGCTTTGCTTTAAAGAGATGGTATGTTTTCCCTACTCCTAGCCAGTTGTATCTCTTATTCTCTCCGGGAACATAGAGCCTCTTGGCAAGGGGATCCTCTCCGTAGAAGCGCTCCATCTCCCCCATAAGTTCATTATCTTCGTACCACTCTACTCTCCATAGTGGATCATAATTGAATACATTAACAATAAACTCCTTAGGATAGAGTGGGTCGGCCCCGACAGGATAGGAACGAAACTGGTGTGAGAGCTCCTTCCCTACACCTTTAAAGCTCCACTCAACCACTCCTTTGTCTACAGTGTAGATTGTGTAACCTTGAGGGGTTCCGTCGAGACCAACAGGGCCTTGCCACCAAGCGGCGCTAGCGGCGGCGTGCGTGTGCTCCATGATACTATCAGAAATTATGGTATTCCACTGTGTATGGCTGTGTCCTGCAAGTATGTGTACATTGTAACCCTCAAACAGACTGTAGAGTGCCTTGTTGTTTACCACCGACCCCCTTTGAAGTTGAATAAGTGAAGGATTTGAGGGGGACTCGCCGTAGCGGGTTGGGATATGAAGCGTCACAAAAACTGTTGAGCCCAGCTTTACGTGGCTCAGGTTTAGCTTTAACCAATCTAACTGCCTCTGATCTATGTAGCCCATATACTGATAGCTGTATCCGTAGTAGAATACATTGTCCAAAACAATGTAGTGTATGTCGCCTCTATTGAATGAGTAGTAAGCCGGTCCAAAGGCATCCTGGTAGCTCTTAACTGAACTCTCTTCTGTAATTTCGGTGTAGTCCATATCGTGATTACCAAGTGATTGATAGAATGGGATACCCAAGGTTGAGACGACATCTTTGTAGGGAGAGAAGAGTTCCGGTCTGTCGAACACTATGTCTCCTGCGCAAATTCCGTGAACAGGAATGTTTTTATACTGCTCAGAGGAGATTGTTCTATTTATATCTTCTGCAACATCGCCCAGCAGCTCCAGCTCTGCCGGCTCTATAACTTGAGGATCGGCCCAAACCACAAACATATGACGGCTAAAATCTTGTTCGCTTTTGAGGAGCTCAAAATCGATTTTAGCAGCACTTGCCCATTTACTCTTTTGCGCCTCCTCTATCTTTTTGTAGAAGATGGGAATCCCACTCTCCAAGAGGGAGTTGTATCCTTGTGGCAGAGTGTAGTAGATAAATGTTCTGTCGCTGTGAGTGGATAGGGTGTAGCTACCGTTGGGGAGTGTGGTGGTGCCTCTCTCTCCGTCTGTTACAAACACATCTGCAACCCCTTTGCCCATACAGGTTATCTTACCCTTTATTGTAATTGTGCCATCAACGGCCGAAGAGCAAGAGATTGCGGCCGTTGTAAGCACAAGTAGTGTTATCCCGAGTAGTAATCTTCTCATTTTAGCAGCCACATAACCTTGTTAATCTCGTCATAACCGTCATACTGTCTGTTAAGTGCATCTATAAGGTTCTCCCTGTTAAAGTTTGTCTCAGAACTTGGGTAGGTCCACCTTAATGGGATTCCGCTCTTATTGTTCTCATTCAAGCTTGTTGCGGAATTGATAGGGAAGAGAGGGAAGGATGTACGGCGGTACTCAAAGAAACTGAATTGAGCATCTTGCATAAAATTAAGAAGATAACGTTGAGTCCATATCTGTTTAAGTTGATCTGCTGTTGAGCTTTTGAAGGCTGCCTCTCCGGTAAAGTAGTTATTGATATAGGTCTGGTCTATTGGCATACCGTGGGCATACTGTACTTTTGTAGCCATTATGTGCCCCAAAGCTGCTCTTACGCCCTGCTCATAGTACGTTTTAGCATCGCTTGCGGTAATCCAGCCCAAGATACGTGCCTCTGCCAATATAAGCTGCTGTTCGGCATAGGTGATAACCATTCGGTTGTCTGCCGCCTCCTCCTGCAGGTAGCGTTTGTTGAGTACAGAGTAGCGGTTGGCACTATGTCCTGCGTTCATGGTTGCGTAGTCTATTGCCACATCTACACCCACATATGCGCTCCAGTCGCTTTGGCTTTTGCCGGATGCAATCTCGAACCCTGCCGGCTCTGCGTAGTAGAAGAGTCGCCTGTCGTTGAAGGCCTTTAGGTGATCAACCATAAGGGAGCTCATAACAGTACGGCTGGTAAAGAGGTCGTTGGTACCCGAAAGCGGATGCTTGTTAATACCTGTGTAGGCGAGTCCGAGAAAGCCGGTGTTCGACTCCAGCAGAAAGCCGGAATTTACTATCTCTGCAAATCTTGTTTTAACATTTAGTGTCGTGTTGCTCTCCTTCTTACTCAGACTCATAAGCACCTTAAGGGCAAATGAGTTAACGGCTCTTCTCCACTTAGCCGGGTCTCCATTATATGGAGTTGGATCACCATCGAACTTTACACCCTTTGCAAAAAATGCATCGGCCTCTTTCAGTTCGTCGAGAATGCCTTTAAATATCTGCTCCTGAGTGTCGTACTTAGGTCTGTAGTTTCCATCTGACCCCTTATTGGTTTCGCTGTACGGCATATCTCCCATCTCCATTGTTAGTCTAAAGAACCTGTGGGCTCGTGCAAATTTTGCAACCCCTCTGTAGGAGTCCTCCATTACACCGCCTATCGAGTACTCGACCATCTTTTCCAGATTGGGCAGTATGGTGAGTCCTACAAAGTCGCTGCTCCCTATTTTGTTATACTGGGTCTCCATCTGCCCTTCGTTTGCGTAACCTACATACTTAGATAAGGCGTTCTCAGAAATCATTACCTTAGCATCTCTGCCTGAGAAGCGTAAGGTGCTTAGTATTGCGTTGGTGGCCAGCATAGAAGCGCTAACCTGTGTAGATGTATCGGGGTTTGTGTTAATATCGTCGAAGTTGCTGCATGAGCTCATGAGTGATA
>CAZCXB010000107.1:0-6873 GCA_964502485.1 uncultured Muribaculaceae bacterium
AACCAGTACTTTAATATTAACTTTTTTTATAATCGTTTCCATATATGTTTTTTTAATCTTGATTTATTATCCTTAAATGATAGGTGTGGGTAAAGTGCAATAGCCTGTATCTTTTGTAGATACAGGTTAATGCTTCATAAATAAGATTCTTAAACGATTATCTCCCTCAGATTATATACAAAGTAGCTTTTACTATGCATAAAAAAAACTATCTCCCCTTTTCCATCTTGTTCCGGAGCATTAATAAATCTTTTGCCCAACTGTTTCTCTCGGAAAAGTGAGAAGAGTAGGGTTTTATGCGACTTAAAACTGAAAGAGGGAAAGGCCCATGAGGATCTTCCGAAATTGAAAAAGGAGAGGCCGCCCGATAAGTTTTCAGGTATTACAGCAAGAATAGGAGAGGACTCAGAGATTGAATATGAATACTGAGTGTATTTATTTGGATTATTTTGAATATGATGCATTATTGGCTCACTGGGTGAGTCAAGCAAAGCATTAAAGGTCACAACAGATATTATTGCAACCAGCCCAATAAATAGCACACTTTTCTTCAATCCTTATGCCCTTTTAATTTGAGGCGCCAAGGTAGCAATTATTTTGTCAAAGGCAAGGTTTAGGCAACAAGATCTGAGTTGCCTGAGAGGGTGAAGCTATCGTTGCGGTGCTCTCTCTCGTCAAGACCGATCCGACGAAAAACATCAGCCCAGTTTTCTACATCGGCATAACTTTTCACAAGCGGGTTCTCTACCTTCTGGCTCTCCCATTGAGGATTATCGTTAACCATCCCGGCATATACATGCTCTGCATGGTCTTCAAACTCGCCGTTAAAATAGAAAGCACCTTTAATGTTCACTCGTGCAATTAGTTTTGCAATAATAACATAGGTTAAAACAAACAGGAAAGTAAATAGTGGCTTAAGGTACCATGCCTCTTTCATACCATCCTCCTTCATCTTCTCATTAATAACCAGAAGATGGTCAAATTCGTTATCCTGAGCGTGGCGACTCCACTCAATCACTCTCTCTGCATGAGTAACCTTTTCGGCATTGCGAAACGAACGGGTTATCCCTTTATACTTACGAATCTCCCACTCACGATAAGGTATTGATGCAAGAATCTCCAAAAGCATGGCTTTTGACAAAGTGTTTCTCTTCCCGGTAACCAGATCCATAGAGAAGAAGAAGAAGTGGGCAGCAAAACTATACTTTAATCTTGGTCGCGATAGTGTTGCCATCTGTTCTGCTTTCAAGTCTTTTTTTGGTAAATCCATATCAGTTTTTTTGATTAAAATTGTTGTAAAAATTAAATCTCTTAAAATTAACTAGCCATTTTCCTCCTCTTATAGAGAACAATAATAGTTGCTGCTAAGGTGAGTATTACCAAAATTCCGGAGGTAATTCTCGACCAGAGCTCACCTTTTGTAAATGATTCGGGCTTGAACTCAAAAACAACAGTGTGCTCACCGGCCGGCACCCTCAGAGCTCTTAGGGTGTAGTTAGCACAGATAATTTCTGCAGGCACTCCATCAATTGTGGCGCTCCACCCTGCAGGGTAGTATATTTCACTAAAAACGGCAAGCCGCTCGCTCTGTGCATTATATCTGTATGTAAGTCTGTTGGGTGAATACTCCGTAAGATATATACTCTCCTGTGCACCGATAGAGTCGGCAGAGAGTCCCTCTGTAAATTGTGAATACTGTTTATGAACAACTGCACTCTCCCGCAGATCAAGAGTGGATTGGGAGGAGTCTGTATTGTAAAGAGATGAGTTTCCCCTCTCCGGGCTTAGGGCGTTCAACTCCTGAGATAGTGTCTCTACAGTTTCCACCCTACTCACTAACCATGCATTGCCAAATGCAGAGCTGTTTATTAATGGTGCATTATCTGCCCCAATAATAAAATATCTGGTATTGAGCATATTCAAAACCGGGTAGTTGCCAAGCTTACCCTGTGCCTCCTCAATTGTCTTGCTACCGGAGATATCATTGCCAATCCTCTGCATCTCTCTTATTATATGATTGTCGATAAGATCCTGATATTTTTGCATCTTAGCAGGGCTGTATCCGCCAATTGTTTTATGGTGATAGCTTACATGAGAGTCGTTAAATGTGTTTATACTTAAATCGAGAACCCTGTAGTTAGGATCGGTATCCAAAAGAATAGTCTTATCTACGGCACGCAGTGCATACTGATTTTGAAACTCCCTGTTCTTGATAAAATGGCTGTCGTTAAGATATCTTTTTCCAACCATCCACATATCTGCTACAATCAAAAGGGCAAGAGCGCCGTAAAACATATTCTGCTTTATCTTTCCTGTAAAGGCAAACCAAAGGGCAAAAGCAGCAAGTAGTATAAAAATAAGGGATCGAACTGCATCTGACTGTAATAGCGACATTCTATCCTTTATCAGTGTCTCTTTAAGCAGGTCGGGCATCTGAGCGTCCGACTGAGAGACAAACGATCCTGCAAGTGATGGAATCAGAGCAAATATCAGGGAGAAGCCTGCAGTGATCCCAAGAGCAATCAGCACTCCTCTCTTAACCCTCTCTTTTGAAAACTCCTTGATTGTATCGCCATCTTTTGCAAAGAGCTTGGTGAGCGTTAAAATTGCAAGCAGAGGAATGGTTATTTGCAATATTACCAAAACCATAGAGACGGTTCGGAACTTGCTGTACATAGGGATATAGTTAAAGAAGAACTCTGTTACAAAGAGCAGGTTTGAGCCCCATGACAACATTACGGCAAGAAGTGAAACAGCTGCTATCCACCACTTAATAGCCCCTCTTAAAAGAATCAGGCCAAGTATAAAGAGAAAAACAGAGATAGCACCAAGGTACATTGGCCCCGCTGTGAAGGGCTGTGGCCCCCAATAAAGAGGCATCTGTTTTACAACCTGCTCGGCTCCTGCATAGCCTGCCGATTTTAAAGCTTTGTAGGTCTCGGAATTTGTTGAGAGCTCACCCCCTGATGACCCTCCGTTAAAATTTGGAATCATAAGGTTAGGCATCTCACCGGGGCTATACGACCAGCTTGTCGCATATGCTATATCAAGCCCTTTCTGCTCCTTTCCCTGTTCGGCCGAAAGCTCGGATCCTCCCCTCATGGTAAATTTTGAGTACTCATAAGTGGGCCATAAGTGATTTATATTTACAGCTATCCCAAGCAGACCTGCCACAAGAAGCAGTAGGGATCTTTTAATAAAAAGAGCTAAATACCTCTCTTTAATCGCCTTGTAAAGCTCTGCAAACCCATATCCAATAACCATAATTGCCAGATAGTATGTTATCTGAGGATGGTTGGCCTTAATCTGAAAACTTAGGGCAAAGGCAAAAAACAGAGCTCCAAAGAGTGCATTTTTTTTGTATGCATAGACAACTGCTGCAATAACCCATGGCATAAACGCAATTGCAACCATTTTTGAATTGTGTCCAACCTGAATAATCTGCATGTTATATGAGCAGAATGTAATTGCAAAAGCCCCTATAGCGGCCAAAGGGACACTAACCCCAAAGGCGAGCATCATAAGAAAAGAGCCGATAAGACTTATAAGCAGATAGCTTGGAGGGCGTGTTCCGGATAAGCCGTGAATCAGCTTATAGATATAATCGGTATAATCCCCCTGGTAGATTACAGATATTGTTGTTGCGGGCATTCCGGAGAACATCGAGTTTGTCCACAGAGCAGGATCCTTATCGGGATTTGCCTCGTTATAGCTGATAATCTCATTTGCCATTCCTCTCCAAGAGGCAATATCGCTCTGATTGACCACCTTTTTTTCAAACACCTGAGGTGTGAAGAGATAGGCAACTACAACAAAGGATAGCAGAGCTATCAAGTGGGGTATATATTTCTTAAAACTTACCATTGCTTAAAAAATTATCTTATTACTATTTATCTGCTTCTAAATTTTTTTGGAGATATCATCAAGAACCCCTGCAACTCTGCGAGTAAGTTCCCGTCTCGAATACTTAGATATATCACTCTTTACATCGGTTTCTACACCACGAATATAGTTATCATACTTATCATCTAACCACCTGGCAACTCCCTGGTAATCTTCATAGTCAAACATCTCCCCTGCCCCACTCTCTTGCAGTGCAATATCCATATCACCACCCTTAGGGCCAAACCCCAGAATAGGACGGGCAGCAGCAAGATACTCAAAGAACTTTCCTGTCATGATCCCTTTTGACTCCGGCTCTCTTCCTCCCGATAGAAGCAGTATCCTCGACCTTCGTTGCCATAAAACAACCTCGTCATGAGGAGTGTACTCCATCTTAATCAGATGCTTTTCAAGTCCGCAAGCGATAATTTCATCTGAAATAGAGCTGTCTGCATCTCCTATTATTCTAATTTTTAAATTTTTAGAGAATTCAATATCCCTTGAGACCCTCTCTCCCAATATCCTCCAAAGAGACGAAGGATTTTGAGTGGGAACAAACAATCCCGTATAGGTAATTGTAAAGCTCTCCTCCTGAATGATTGGGATTTCGGGAAAATCAGCGTGGTCATACCCGTTTGAAATAACATCTATTCTCTTGGGATTAAGATCACTAAGCTCTCCTGCAATAGTGTTTGTTACCGTCACCACAGCATCTGCAGAGGCGATAACACTCTTTTCCAAAGCTCTGTGTATCGCTAAAACCGGAGAGGTGCAGCCAAGGTATTTGAAATTGTACATCTTTGTCCAGGGGTCGCGAAAATCTGCAAGCCAGGGTGTACCTGTTGCTTTTGATACACGTTTTGCAATAAGGTGCATCGAGTGTGGCGGGCCTGTGCTTACAATGGCATCCACACTGCTCTTTTTTATGTATTTAATCAGGAAGCGGGCAGATGGTAATATCCACAACATCTTAGGATCTGGGATAAAGAGGTTACTCCTGATAAAGAGGGAGATCCGTTCGGTTACTTTGGATTTACCGGAGCTGCTGTTGATAAACCCGGGTTTGACACCGCTACTCTTTTTACCCGTAAAGAGTTTGTAGATTGAGTAGGGTTCGGTAATCTCACGCTTGAGCACCTCAACATCGGCCGGAATCTCGCTTAAAAGAGAGTTGTCAACTGCCATAAACTCGGGGTTGAGAGGAGTATAGACAATAGGCTCATAGCCAAAATCACGCAGATATTTGACAAACTTTAGCCACCTCTGAACACCAGAACCTCCCGAAGGTGGCCAGTAATAGGTTATTATCAATACTCTCTTCATTATACCCAAAAAGCCCTACTTTACAAAAACATTGTAGAGGGCCCTTATAACATCTCCCTGAATAACAGTGAATCCATCCTTGTACTCCGGTGCACAGCCATTGGTCATCATCACAAAGCCAAATCTCTTCTCCGGCTCAAAGAACATCGCACTGTAGAGTCCATAGGCAGAACCTGTATGGCCAACCATCTTCTCTCCCGGAATAAGATTTTCACTTGTCCTTAAAGCGAGGCAGTAAAACTCTCCGGCATTAGTTTCTATAACAGGAGATTGCATTAGTTTTGCACTCTCTTCCGAAATAACTCTTACCCCCGTTGCAGGTACAACACCATAATTCATATGCATTACCATATAGCGTGCAAGATCGTGGGCAGATACCTTCATCCCCCCTGTTGGTGAGAAGAGAGGTGTGCTGAAGCCCATAACATAACCCGAATCAATATCCTTAGCCCTGCTCATATAGGCAGCCGGCTGTGGACGGAATATAGACTCTGCCCCCTCTGTAGTGTCAATTTTCTCTTTGCTGTATAGTGTTACAAACTTGGAAGCATCAATAGAGTCAACATTAAACCCGCCTGTAAGGCCAAGCGGTCTCATAACCACCTCTGCAACGTAATTGTCGAATCTTACCCCCGAATATTTCTCTACAATGGCACCTATAGTATTAAAAGCCAAGTTACAATACTCATATTTTGTTCCCGGCTCATAATCATTATAACACTTACCGTAGTCCGGATTCATCTCCGGATTTAGAATATCGAGACGAAAATATCCCTGAGAGTCGTTCATACTTGATGAGTGAGCAAGCAGCATTTTGAGAGTTATAACCACCTCCGGAAACTTGGGATTTCTAATCTTAAACCCTGCAAGATCGCTAACATCCATATTGATGTCCAGCTTACCCTGCTCTACAAGAGTCATAAGCGCTGTTGTTGTAAAGGATTTGGATATAGATGCAATCCGGAAGATATCATCCTGAGAGATAGCTGTACCCTCTTCCAGGCTCTTCTTGCCAAAAGTTGCACTATAGATAATTTCGCCATCTTTTACTACAGCAACTGCAACTCCTACAGCTCCCGTACTCTCCATGATTTTTGAAATCTCCCCATTTGCCCTCTCCTCTCTCGTTTGAGTGCAGGCCGAAAACATTGTTATGGCCAGGATTAACGATATAATCTGCCGGTTGTTGAATCTATTTTTCATAAGTAATTCTTTGATTAGTTACAAAAATAGTGAAATTTGCCGTATAGTGAATGCCCACATTGCTGCAAGTATGAATCCGGCAGGAATTAAAGTCGTTTAAAATAGTGGTAGAATTTTAAGAACCTCGGGAGGGCCTTATTTAGTACAGATAATTGCTTTCATTTAAGTTTCACCAATAAAAGTAATAAATATCCGTGAAATTCGCTGTTGCTATCTTTCTTCTATTAAAATTAAAGAAGATAGTTTTATGCAATTTCAAAATTGAACCCCTGCAATTTCAAAGTTAAATGCTTGTAATATCAAAGTTGAATTGTATATTTGTTTCTGAAATACAAATTCGTATGATTGTTGAAAGAAAGATTTTAAACGCAATAAAAGTATTGGGTACTAAGTATCCAATAATTGCTGTAACCGGACCCAGACAGTCTGGAAAAACAACACTGCTAAGAGCTGCATTCCCGGATT
>CAZCXB010000108.1:0-6824 GCA_964502485.1 uncultured Muribaculaceae bacterium
ATATATCTTCATTTGCATAATTAATAGCTTAATTAAATAACTCAATTAAATATGTCGGTTAAAAAACAAGTTAGAGAAAAAAGCGAAAATATAGAGCAGATGATACTTGATATCGCAGAGGATGTGTTTCTTGAAAAGGGATACGGGTTAACTTCTACCTCCGAGATTGCAAGGAGAGTTGGTTGTAACCAGGCGCTTATTCACTATTATTTTAGGACTAAAGAGAATCTTTTCGTAAGACTTTTCGAAAAGAAATTCCTCACATTTGTCTCGGCAGTATCAGTTTCAAAGGAGAAGTCCTCAAATTTTGAAGAGCTTATACGCTGTATGATTTCGAAGCACTTGGAGATAATTTCAGAAAACCCGCGATTGCCATTCTTGATTATTAGCGAGATGAGCGTTAATCCAGAGAGGTTTAGGAGTATTGCAGGAAAGATCAAGAGTACTGTAGAGAGCCTTACCAAGGCAATTGAACCGGAGATCAAGAGAGAGATAGAGGCCGGAAGAATCAGAGAGATATCGGCAACCGATCTTTTGGTTAGTATCCTATCTCTCAATCTTTTTCCTTTTATCGCTCAACCTCTTATCTCCCAGGTTCTCTCTCTTTCATGGGAGGAGTTTAACCGATTTATAAAGGTGCGAGAAGAGGAGATATTCAGATTAGTATGGAACGGAATAGCTATTAAGTGATTATATTATGGAGAGAAAACTAAATACACTATTAACACTGATTGTGATTCTTATTTTACCATCAATTGCATATGGTCAAACAGAGGTTAAAAACAGAGAGAGCAGATACACGCTGGAAGAGTGCATATCGCTCTCTGTTGAGAACTACCCGGCAATAAGACGATATGATCTGATAGAGAGAGCGAGGGAGTATAACTTAAAGATTGTAAGCCTTGAAAATCTTCCTAAGGTAAATTTTATGCTTAAAGGTAGTTATCAGTCCGATGTTACTCAGATTCCCATCTCTATACCGGGAAATCCGATTACTCCGTTGAGCAAAGATCAATACTCTGCAACAGTTAATATTGAGCAGAAAATCTGGGATGGAGGGCTCTCTCAAGCAAGTAGAAGGGAGATTCAGACCAGGTCAGAACTTGAAGTTAACGAATTGAAAAGTGAGATTTACTCCATTAGAGAGAGGGTGATGAATCTATTTCTTGGAATCACCCTTATTGAGAAGCAGCTTGATATTAACAATTTACATCTGCACGAAGCAGAGCGTATTAAAAACAAAGTAAAATCGTTAGCTCTTCTTGGCTATGCAACACCTAACGATACACTTGTTGTTGAGGCAGAAGAGGTAACACTCAGGCAGAGAAGAGCTCTTCTTTATGCCGAAAGGTTGTCATACTCCCAGATTCTGTCAAGAATGACAGGGGTAGAGATAGATAACAGCACAATTTTAATTGCTCCTCTCGGGGATATGCCTGCCGATTTAACAGTTAAAAGAGTGGAGCTCTCTCTGTTTGAAAGCATGAAAAAGATTGCAGAGATAAGATATGACTACATCAATTCGAGAGATTTGCCTAAAATCTCGGCATATCTGCAGACAGGCTATGGGAGACCTGCACTAAATATGCTCAATAACAGCTTTGATCCGTTCTATTTAGCAGGAATAAGAGTAATCTGGGATATTAAAGGGTTCAATACACGAAAAGTGGAGAGACAAATTATTGAAAACTCAATTAGATCAATCGATAACAGAAGAGATCTCTTTATATACAATGTAGATTTGAACAGAATCTCGGCAATGAATAAGATTGAAAATATCAAGGAGCTTCTTAAAGGAGATATAAAGCTGGCAAAGATCCGAGAGAGTATTCTAAACGATTCATCAATAAAGCTTGAGGAGGGAGTGATCTCAGTTACAGAGCATCTAAGAGAGATGAATTTGCTTGAGATTGCCAGATATAATCTCTCAAAAAGAGAAGTTGAGTTATTAATGGCTATTGAAGAGCTCAAATATATTATAAACCAATGAAAAAAATAATTTATTCAATTTTGATTCTTGTAATGATTTCAGGGTGCAAGGATAAGGCCGGTATCGTTGATGGATCCGGTCGTTTTGAGGCAGACGAGATTGTTGTCTCTGCCGAAGTTAGCGGAAAGATAGCAGAAATGGATATAGAAGAGGGGATGCTTCTACCGGCCGGTAAGATAGTCGGTATCATCGACACAATGCAGCTCTACTTTCAAAAGATGAGACTGCTTACGGGAAGTGAAGCTGTTAGGCTTAGGCGGGCAGATGTCTCAAAGCAGATTGGTGCTTTGAAGCAGCAGATATCCAATCTTCAAAACGAAAGAGTACGTGCCGCAAAGCTTGTTTCACTCAATGCTGGAAATAGAAAGAGTCTGGATGATATAGATTATCAGATATCTACACTAGAGAGACAGATTATTGCACAGCAATCTGCATTGGAACGAGGTAATCTTTCGGCTGATAAAGAGAGTGCTGCTATAGAGATTCAGGTTGCTCAAACAGAGGATCTGATTGAAAAGAGTTTGATAAAATCTGCAATCACAGGTCAAATTCTCACTAAGTATGCCTCAAAAGGGGAGTTCAGAGCTGCCGGACAGCCTCTGTTTAGAGTAGCAGACACTGAGAAGATGTACCTACGGGCATATCTCTCCAACTCACTTATATCTGCAGCAAAAATAGGCACAAAAGCTATCGTATTCTCGGGGTCAGACGAAACTATCAGAGAGTATAATGGAGAGATTGTTTGGATATCAGAGGAGGCAGAGTTCACACCAAAGAATGTAATAAACAGAGACGAAAGATCGAATCTTGTGTATGCCGTCAAAATCCTTGTTAAAAACGACGGGTATATAAAGAGCGGGATGTATGGCGATTTTAAACTTGTACCCTGATGTTAAACAAGTATCCGGCAATTGAGGTAAAAAATCTCTCCAAGAGCTATCGGGATGTTAAGGCTTTGGAAGATATCTCACTCGTTATAAACAGAGGGGAGCTGTTTGGTGTAATAGGTCCTGACGGGTCAGGTAAAAGCACACTTTTTCGTCTACTCACCACTCTCCTATTGCCTGATAGCGGCACAGCAACTGTATTAGGGTACGATATTGTGAAGGATTACTCAAAAATCAGAAAAGTAGTTGGTTATATGCCGGGGAGATTCTCTCTTTACGGAGATCTCTCTGTCAACGAAAACCTGAATCTGTTTGCATCTCTTTTTGGTGTAACAGTAGTTGAAAACTATCATCTAATTGAGCATATATTCAAAGACCTTGCTCCGTTTGGAAACAGAAAAGCGTCCCAACTATCGGGAGGTATGAAGCAGAAGTTGGCACTATGTTGTGCTCTGATACACAAGCCGGAATTGCTTTTTCTGGACGAGCCGACAACCGGTGTAGATCCGGTATCGAGAAGAGAGTTTTGGAGTATGCTCGATTTACTTAAATTATCCGGAATCACCATCGTTGTCTCTACAGCTTATATGGATGAGGCGCTGATTTGTGACAGAATTGCCTTAATGAAAAATGGGAGAGTACTGAGTTGCAACACCCCCTCAGAGATGGCAGCCTCCTACAAAAACAGACTCCTCGCTGTATGGGGAGATAATATGCCATCTCTTTTAAGAGAACTTAGAGAGATATCCTTTGTTAAAAGTGCCTACAGCTTTGGTAGCGAACATCATGTCTCAATCAAAGGTAATAATCCGGAGTACATACAAGAGATCGAGCGTTATCTCTACACCGCGGGGCACACAAATTTCTATATTAAAATTATTCCTCCTGTAATCGAGGACTGTTATATGGAGCTGTCGTCATGAACTACGCAATTGAAGTAAAAGAGCTCACAAAGAGATTTGGCACATTCACAGCTGTGGATAGCATCTCTTTCTCCGTTGAGAGGGGCGAGATATTCGGGTTTCTTGGAGCGAATGGGGCGGGAAAAACCACCGCAATGAAAATGCTGTGCGGTTTACTTAGACCCACATCCGGCAAAGGGTTGGTTGCAGGCTTTGATATAAAGGAGAATCCGGAGCAGGTGAAAAAGAACATTGGCTATATGAGCCAAAGGTTCTCTCTCTATCAAGATTTGAAGGTATGGGAGAATTTCAGATTGTTCGGAGGTATATATGGGCTTAACAGAGTTCAGATAGAGGAGGAGACAACATTTATGCTAAAAGAGTTGGGTCTTGAGAGAGAGAGAGAGAGCATGGTAAAATCTCTCCCTGCAGGATGGAAACAGAGACTTGCTTTCTCTATTGCCATTATGCACAAACCTGCAATCGTATTCCTTGACGAACCTACCGGAGGGGTAGATCCTGCCGCGAGGAGACAGTTCTGGGAGCTTATCTACTCTGCATCAGAGAGAGGGATAACAGTATTTGTTACTACTCACTACATGGATGAAGCAGAATATTGCAACAGGGTCTCCATGATGAAGGAGGGTCAGATTGAAGCAATTGGCTCACCATCCGATCTTAAGCAGCAGACAGGGGCAAAAAGCATGGATGAGGTTTTTTATCAATTGGCAAAAGTTAAGAGATGAGACAATTTTTTGTTTTTGTAAATAAAGAGTTCCTTCACATCTTTAGAGATGTGAGAACAGTACTTATTCTTCTTTTAATGCCGGTGGTTCAGATTATTCTCTTTGGATTTGCACTCACAAATGAGGTTAAAGATGTTAATACAGTTATAGTTAGAGAGGCCGGAGACTCATTTACCGGAAAGATAACAAACCGGCTCATATCTTCGGGATACTTTACAATCTCACCCGATTATACAAGTTACACAACAGCGAGAGAGAAGATGCAGAGTGGAGAGGTATCACTCATTGTAAATTTTATGAACGGTACAAGCAGACTTACTGCAGACGGATCTGACCCCAATATGGCTTCAAGCATCCTTCAACATGCCACTTCTGTTATAAACAGAGAGTACGCAGAGGCTATGACACTCTCAGGGGCAGGGTCGCATACCACACACAGGGTTGAACTTCTCTATAATCCTCAGATGAAGAGTGCATATAATTTTGTTCCCGGAGTTATGGGGCTGATATTAATGCTTATATGTTCAATGATGACCTCAATATCTATTGTAAGAGAGAGGGAGACTGGCACAATGGAGGTGTTACTGGTATCACCTGTAAAACCTATCTATATTATTTTGGCAAAGAGCGTTCCGTACTTTGCTCTTTCGATGGTGAACCTTGCAACAATTCTTCTATTATCGGTTTTTCTATTGAATGTACCGGTTACCGGCAGTCTTTTTTGGCTTATAGTCACTGCTCTTATCTTTATCTTTGTCTCTCTTAGTATGGGGCTGTTGATCTCTACTCTTGTCTCCACCCAGGTTGCAGCCATGCTTATATCGGGATTGGTCTTTATGATGCCTGTAATTTTGCTCTCCGGGATGATCTACCCAATATCAAATATGCCTTGGATATTGCAGTTAATCTCCGAATTTATACCTGCTAAATGGTTTATAGAGGCTGTAAGAAAATTGATGATTCAGGGACTACCTTTAAGTTCGGTATTAAAGGAGTTGGGGGTGCTTATATTAATGGCATTAATCTTTATATCGGTAAGTCTAAGAAGTTTTAAAAACAGATTGGAGTAATATTATGTTAAAGTATCTATTAGAGAAGGAGTTCAAACAGATAGTCAGAAACAGATTTCTGCCCGGATTGATCCTGGTCTACCCTGTAATGATGATGATTCTGATGCCGTGGGCTGCAAATCTTGATGTGAAAAATATTCGGGTATCTATTGTAGATAATGACAGAACCACCATGTCGACACAACTCTGCGGCAAGGTTGAGGGTTCTGCATACTTTCCTCAATCACTTTATGCGGATAACTACTCTGATGCTCTTGAGCTTATAGAGAGAGGGAGGGCAGATATTATCTTAGAGATACCCGTTGGATTTGAGAAAAATTCAATTAATGGTCTAAACAATGAAGTCTTTATCGCATCCAACGCTGTTGACGGCATAAGAGGCAGTATTGCAGCATCTTATCTTGCATCAATCTGTTCCGAAAAAACCAACATTCGGATATCTTCAGAGATCTTGTATAACCCCTCAATGGATTATAAACTCTATATGGTTCCTGCACTTATGGTAATACTGGTAACAATTATAGGAGGGTTCTTGCCTGCTCTCAACATTGTGGGCGAGAAGGAGAGTGGAACAATTGAGCAGATAAACGTTAGCCCGGCAAGCAAACTGATTTTTGTGCTCTCTAAACTTATCCCCTACTGGATAATTGGTTTTATTGTCCTTACATCCAGCCTTATCCTTGCAAGGCTTATTTATGGTATAGTACCGGAAGGCAGTATTGCCGAATTTTATATCCTCTCTTTCCTTTACCTGCTTGTTGTCTCCGGAATGGGGTTGGTTATCTCCAACTACTCCCAAACAATGCAGCAGGCCATGTTTGTAATGTTCTTCTTTATGCTCATTATGATACTAATGAGCGGTTTATTCACACCTATCGGAAGCATGCCCGACTGGGCTAAAGCTATAGCCTCTCTTAATCCCATGAAATACTTTACAGGTGTAATGAGAATGCTTTTCCTAAGAGGAAGTCGAATTTCTGATCTTACAAACGAGGTTCTATCATTATCTCTCTTTGCTGTAGTTCTCAACAGCTGGGCTGTTATGAGTTACCGAAAATCATCATAAGAGAATCGGGAAGAGAAATGTAACAACAGCCGTCCAGATCACATATATAGGCAGATATCGGGAGATGGTCTCTCCTACTGTGTTTATCTCAGATTTGTGTGAAATCACTTTGTAGAGTTGGATTGTTACAAGTATCAGGTTTATCAGGATGAGAAGATTTGCC
>CAZCXB010000109.1:0-6815 GCA_964502485.1 uncultured Muribaculaceae bacterium
CTGTAACCCCTATCTTTTATCTCAGATATTTTTCCTCCGGCCACACTGTTTTTCTCATAAACAGTTACATTGTGCCCTCTCTTAGATAATCTTGCGGCTATTGCAAGACCACCAATTCCGGATCCGATTACAGCAATTTTCATAATCTTTTATTTCATAAATCTCTTCCCAAGTGATGATCGGACTTTTGCAGAGATCATCAGGGCTATTTTTTTACTGTCGCTTACCCTTACTCTCTCATTCATAAGTCTCTCCGCAGGAGTTTTATCAATCTTTGCGGTTAAGTTGAGATAATAGAGATATGCAAGATATATTCCTGTTCTTGACTTTTTTGGCAGCTCTCTTATCCCTTTAATTGCTCGTTTAAAATCATTATATATATCATCCATAATTACCCTTTTGCTCTGTTCGTTAAATGGGTATTGGTTAAGGATTGGAAAGTAGTTACGGGATAGTTTTTCTGTGTCGTTCTTAATGTCGCGGAGAAAGTTTATTTTTTGGAATGCAGATGAGAGCCCCATTGCATAATCTTTTAGCCTCTCATATTCTGATGGATTGCTTTTGGTCATCACCTTAAGACACATAAGACCAACAACATCTGCCGAACCGTAGATATACTCTTTTATTCCTCTGTCATTGAAGGCTTTGTTGTTAAGGTCACTTCTCATGCTACTTAGAAAGGCCTTTACCAGATGGTCAGGAATCCCATATTTTTTTACAGTTATTACGAAAGAGTTGATTATGAGGTTTAGGCTTATTCCTCTTTCATAGCATTTATAGTATTCACTCTCAAATTCGTCAAACAACTCCTCTTTATTGAACTCATGAAATGTATCTACAATTTCATCTGCCTGCCTGAGAAATCCATAAATTGAGTAGATTGCCTCTCTGTTTTCTCTCTCTATACACATCAGGCCTGCAGAGAAGGATGTGCTGTAAAGTTTAGTAGTGAGTTTGCTCGTCTTTAATGATAGTTCACGGTATAAATTATCCATTCTTAAATCTTTTACGAGTTAATACAGATGCTATTTTGCCGGATATTATTGATGGTGGGACTCCGGGACCGGGTACTGTGAGTTGTCCTGTATAAAGCAGATTTTTTATATGTCGGTTTTCCATCTTTGGCTTAAGAAATGCTGTTTGTGTCAGGATGTTGGATAGTCCGTATGCGTTCCCTTTATATGCATGGAAATCTTCTGTGAAGTTTTTGAGTGAGTAGCTCTCTTTGAAAAGTATATGCTGATAAATTGGTTGTTGGGTAAGCTTCTCCATTCTGCTGATTATCTGCAGAAAATAGGTTTCTCTTAGTTCCGGGGTATCTTTGATTCCTGTTGCAACCGGTATAAGAAATATGCCGCACTCTTTGCCTTGGGGTGCAAGGTTGTTGTCGCTTATGCTTGGAAAGCTCCCGTAGAAGAGAGGTTTGTCGGGCCATCTGGGTGTGTCGTAAATTGTCTCGGCATGCTCTTTAAAGCTTGAGTCAAAAAAGAGGGTATGGTGAGATATATTGTCGAGTTTTTTGTCAAATGCTACAAAATAGAGAAGTGCAGATGGTGCGAAGACCTTTTTTTGCCAGTATTTTTCCGAATAGTTTCTCTTATGCTCATCAAGCAGTGTCTCTGAAAAGTGATAATCTGCAGATGTGATAACAAAATCTGTCTCACTCTCCGTCTCTGAGATTACTCCATTTTGCTTGACTGTGTGTCTTATAGCTGTTGCTCTGTCTTTTATCGTTACTATCTTATCTACATGACAATCTGTAACTATCTTAACACCGTTCTCCTTTGCAAGGCTCTCCATTGCCTCAACAAGCTTGTATATCCCTCCATTAATATGCCATGTTCCCAGAATCATATCTGCATAATTCATAAAACAATAAAAGAGGGGTGTTCTGGATGGCTTTGCACCAAGAAAAAGAACCGGAAATTCTAGAATTTCTCTAAGTTTCTCGCTCTTAAGGTTTGCCCTTACATCAGTGCTTATTGATGTGAAGAACTGGGAGACTCTCGATATTGTTTCCGGCATAATGAGTTCAAATGGAGATCTCCCGGGTTTCTCAATTACCTTATCTATGGCTACTCTATAGTTGTACTCTCCCTGTTTTAGGTATTTTTTCAGATATTTGCTGCTGCCGGGCTCAATATCCTCAAAAACTTCGAATATTTTATCGATCTCAGATGATATCTTAACAGATTCTTTTTCACCAAAATATATCTCATATCCGGGATCCAGTCGAATTAATTCGTAATAATCTGATGCACTCTTGCCAAAATCATTGAAGAATTTCTCAATAATATCGGGCATCCAGTAAAAAGTTGGTCCGGTGTCAAAAATAAAACCATCTCTTTTGAAGACTCTCGCTCTACCACCAATAGTGCTGTTTTTTTCATAAACAGTAACATCATATCCCTCTCTTCCAAGATAACATGCTGCCGAAAGACCGGAGAAACCTCCGCCTATTATTGCAACTCTTTTCATCACAGATAAATTTAAGTAAATATACTCAAAAAACACAAAACAACCGGGGTCTGACCCTAATTTCCCAACCGGGGTCTGACCCTAATTTCCCGGCGTTACTCTGTTACTATAGTGTGGTGATGTTAATGGGTGATTTTTATCTTCTTCACTCCAAACCAGATAACCCTTTTTCTTTAGAATTTCGATAATCGGATATGGTATGAATGGAGATGTAAATTCAAATATCTCGCCTTTTTTTAATTTTCTTGAGTAGTTAAGTATTTCATTCATTGGGATTTCTCCGTTTTCGAGAGCTCTACTGGCATCGTATCTGATTATAATCTTCTCCGGAGAAAACCATTCCGGTATTTCTGTAATGTTGGGTTTATTCTCTTCTTCCGGGAGTGTCTCTGCAATATCATCAGGTAACCCGGCTGCTTTCCGGAGTGTTGTTATAAGGATTCCTGGGTCAATGTTTGCAATAGCTGCTGCTTGTTTTAAAGTTGTTACTCTTGCTATGGTTTTTCTAAGAATTGGGTTCCTTAATTTTGAAAAAGCGGGAGATAGATTTGTTAGAGCATCCTCAAGTTGAGGATACTCTTCAAGCAGTTCAGATATCTTAGTAACTAGAGAGATAGGTCTCATTTAGACTCCTTTTTACTATATGACAGCAGTCTTTGATCGCCCTCGAGTTTTCTGTACTCTGTAATATCTTGTGTAATTTCAATAACCCCAAGGTATTCATTATCTTTTCCTCTAAGTGCGGTGTACTCTATATATACAAAGCGTCCCATAAAGTTAGACAGCCAGAACTTTGCCTGATTCTCTCTTCCACTTTTAAAATCTTCAAGTATCTGCTCAACAATGTTAACGCTACCGGGAGGGTGACACAATCTTACATCTCTTCCTAAAATTGAACGATTTCTCTCAAATACTCTATTTGGACTGTGTGAAAAGAACTTAACCTTATCATCTGCATCCACATATGTAATATCAATAGGAATATTTACAAAAAGAGCTTCAAGTTCATTAATGTCAAAACTACCAGAAGAGAATCTAATTGGAGAACCTTTTGTGTAGATCTGATTATTGGCTCTGTTTGATTCACCTGATTCTCCGTTTGCCTCAATTCTCTCTTTAACACCTTGAGATGGAATCCACTCCTCCCTTGTGTCGTAGAGACAGTATCCGTAAACAGGAGTTTCAATATATATTTGATACCAGTTCTCTTCGGAAAATTTTTCCATACACATAGGTATCAGAATCTCCTCCTCTTTAAGGATCATGCTCTCAATAGCTTCTACAACAGGGCCCAAAAGTAGAATAATAACAGACATAAGCTCTTCCTTAGTTGAGATATTTCCGGGTTGAAGTGATTCAAGTGATGCTTTAAGTTGTTCTCTGATTTCATCGTGCTTACCCCACATTACTTTTGGAGGAGCTGTTATTTCTGACTTCTCAAGAAACGGAAATAGCAGATACTCCTTTCTTTTGTAGTGCTTGTCAAGATCCCAGAGAGAGTTAAACAGCCCTTTTAATTTCAAAACTATTTTAGTAATACCTTCAATTTCTTCGTCTTGTGAGAATGAAGGTAGACTATCAAAAATTGTTTTAATATTTTGAGTAACTCTTTCGACTTCCCGGTTCTCTTTTTTTAGCGTATCAACCGGGTGAGCAGTTGGAATTTCTATTGGACTTGAAGATATAACTCCTTCAAGCGCAGAGCTGTGAATGTCACAAAATTTCAGAACCTCTTCTTCTGGCAGACCCTCTGCTATTAGCTGCTGTTCAACCTCAACAACTTCATTGTAGGGGATTGACTTAAGCAGATCCTTCAATCTTGAACGAACTTCTCCGGGTGCTTCCCCTTTATGAAGTTCAAGAATCATGTGTTTAAGAATCTCTTTCCTTTTTTCCGAATTATTAATTAGTTCACTCATAATAAAATATTTAGATCTGTTTATCTCTTGCTTCTCTTTTTTGCTAGCCCCACCTATTTAGCCTTAAACTATTCATAACAACTGAGAATGAGCTGAATGCCATTGCTGCTGCGGCAATCATTGGACTTAACATAACTCCGGTGATAGGGTAGAGGAGACCTGCTGCTATAGGAATTCCAATTATATTATATATAAATGCCCAGAATAGATTCTGTTTAATTAACTTAACTGTACGTTTGGATAGGTCAAATGCTTTAGGAAGTAGTGAGATATCTGATGTTATTAATGTCATCATGGCTACATCCATAGCAATGTCTGTTCCCGTTCCCATAGCAATGCTTACATCTGCTTTGCTTAACGCCTGAGAATCATTAATTCCATCTCCAACCATTGCAACGATTTTTCCTTTTGATTGTAAATCAGATATATAGTCTTCTTTATCCTGAGGTAATGCAGATGATTTATAGTATTGGATTCCGAGTTTTTCAGATACTGTTCGTGCTGTATTGTTGTTATCTCCTGTTAACATATGTACCTCAATCCCTAATTTTGTGAGACTTTGTACAGCACTTTTTGAGTTCTCCTTAATTTTATCCCAAATAGCGATTAGCACAACGGGAATATCGTTTTTAAAAACTAAAACTATACTTTTTCCCTGATTTGCAAATAATTTTGCTTTTTCAGACACATTGTCAGAAACAGAGGCATAATCAATACTACCGATAAAATATTTTTCATTGTCAAATTCAGAATAAACACCTTGACCGGTGACACTCTCAAATTTATCCATAGATATTCTGTTTATTTCAATGTCTCTGTTAGAAACAATATAATCAGTAATTGCAAAGGCCAGAGGATGTTCTGATCTCTCTTCAGCAGAAAGCACAATATTATATAGATGTTTTTTTTGCTCTAAACCAAACTCTACATCTAACCAAATCCAATCTGTAACTACCGGTCTTCCTTCTGTAAGAGTTCCTGTTTTATCCAAAACAACTGCATTTACTTTTTTCATCTGCTCTAACGCAGTCGCATCCTTGATAAGAATATGCTCCTGAGCTCCTTTCCCAATTCCAACCATTAGAGCTGTTGGCGTTGCAAGTCCAAGTGCACATGGGCAAGCAATTACAAGGACAGAGACTGCAGAAAGGATTGCTTTTGGAAGGTTTTCACTCCCACCGATTACTATCCACAAAATAAATGTCAGTATCGATATAACTATAACAACAGGTACAAATATTGACGCAATTTTATCTGCAATTCTTTGAACCGGGGCTTTACTCCCCTGAGCCTCCCTAACCATTTTAATAATATTAGCAAGTAGTGTCTCCCCACCAACCTTTGTTGCCTCAAAAATAAAATTTCCTTTTTGGTTGATTGTTCCTGCAAATACTTTATCTCCATTCGATTTACTTACAGGGATAGGTTCTCCGCTTATCATGCTCTCATCAACAAATGAAAATCCTTCATTTACAATCCCGTCTACAGGTATTCTCTCTCCTGGTTTTACACTAATATAATCTCCTTTTGTAATACTTGATACAGACACTATTGTTGGTTCACCCCCTATAATTACTGTTGCAGTTTTTGGCTGAAGTCCCATTAACTTCTTAATTGAGGAGGATGTTCTGCTTTTCGCTCTCTCTTCTAAAAGTTTCCCTAAAAGTACGAATGCAATAATCATAGTAGCAGCCTCGTAATAGACAAAAGGCTCGATACCTTTGTTTAAAAGCAACTTTGGCATTAATGTATTTAAACTACTAAAGATAAAAGCTATAGAAGTGCTTAGAGCCACTAACGTATCCATGTTAGCACTTCCTCTAATAGCCGAATTCCATCCATTTATAAAAAAATCTTTGCCAAAGATCACTAAAACAGGTAGAGTCAAAAGCATTAAAAGGTAGTTGAGGTTACTATTATGCATAAAGAGCATTGAAATAACCATAATAGGAACAGAGAAAATCCATGCTAAATATGTATTTCTCTTAAGCAATTTATATTGTTGTGCGTTTTTCTCTTCTTGCTTATCAGCAGCATCTTCTCCATCGTCAATATACATGTCGTAACCAATCTCCATTACAGATTGCCTTAAAACATGTGCATTAGTTATATTTTGATTATACTCCAGTATAACACTATTATTGGCAAAATTTACAGACGCGCCACTAACACCGCTCTGATTAGCCAATCTCTTCTCAATACCCATTGCGCATGATGCACAACTCATACCGGAGATAGGGAAACTTCTCTTTATTACTCCATTATCATTATTCGTCATTCTAAATACTTCTATGTTATATCTAAATCACTTTATTAATTATCTATATCAACAAATAAATTATCTGTACTGTTCATTTTTCAAATGTAAACAGGAACAAGAATTACAGTGATTTCGGGAAAAAGAACTACAGTGAAATC
>CAZCXB010000110.1:0-6782 GCA_964502485.1 uncultured Muribaculaceae bacterium
GGAAACACCGAGATACAGGAGAGGATAATAATAGAGTTGAATACTTTAAAGGGGAAAAATATAGCTTCATAGGACTTGTTAACAGCCCGGACAAGGGAGGAGTTGTTTGGATAGGAACAAATGATGCAGGTTTTTCTATAATGAATACCGCTTCGTATAATCTTAAGGACGATGACGTTAAAGAGATGGATATGGAGGGAGAGTTAATGTATAAAGCACTTTCTGTGTGTAAAACCCTGGAAGATTTCGAGAATTTTCTTGATACACTCTCCCGCCCTATGAGGGTTGAGGCAAACTTTGGAGTGATAGACTCTCAGGGAGGAGCAGCATATTATGAAACCAACAATACCCGTTTTGTTAAGGTAGATGTTAATGATCCAAAAGTTGCACCTCAGGGCTATCTAGTCTATACAAACTTCTCCTATACAGGACGTTTCAATGAGGGTATGGGTTATATAAGACAGCAGAATGCTCTTGATATAATATCAAAAGAGTCTCATTTATCGGGTATTACTCCTCACTGGATTTTCAACAAACTATCCCGCTCATTTTACCACTCATTTATGGGTACAGATCTTACCTCCCCTGAGAGCTCTCCGGAGCGCTTCTCCGGTTGGGTTTTAGACCAGGATTATATACCAAGAAGATCATCTACGGCATCGGTAGCAATACAGGGGGTTAAGAGAGGAGAGGACCCGGAGATGATTATTATGTGGACAGTTTTAGGTTACCCGCCTGCAGGTATAGCTCTACCTTTATGGGTTAAAGCAAAAGAGAGACAACCTGCTGTTGTTTTAAGGTCTGCGTCAAACGAAAATGCCTATGCCTGTGATAAAGCACTTGCACTTAAATACAAGACATTCTCAAATAAAAGGGGAAGTGGTCAGAGATATATGAATTTCAATCTTATATACAATAGTAACCGCACGGGTTATATGCAGGAGTTGTCATCTACAGAGCACTTTATAGAGACTCTGTTTAATGAACCAATAGAGAGATGGCGTCAGAAAGGATTAGATATCCAAGAGCTGGTGCAGTACTATAATGATGCTAACGAAGCAGTTATTAATGCATATTTGTCAATCTCCGCAATTAAACAGTAAATTTAATTGCGGAGATTATCAGATTCTAAACTTTATAGGGTTCTTCTACTCAATTTTCAGATCCTGGAGTGACAAAATATGACCATCGTTTGGTTTAGTTATTATGATTCTCACCCTTTTTACCTCTTTTTGCGGATATAGAGTTGAGATATTTAGTTTGAACTCTGTTTTACCTGTGTACTCAATTCCATCGTAACTGAACTCGGCATATCCGTCAGTAACTCCATAGAAGGTGATGTTTGGGATTCCTGTTTCTACTGTAATCCTCTTTGCATTAACCGGCTCATCAAAGATGTAGGTGAAATGATCACCCGCCTTTGTCCTTGATTCTGTCCGAAAATATGTAGAAAAATTATAGTCGGTAACACCCTTAGCAGGAAATCTGCTATTCTCGGTCATTGAGGTCTCAATAGTTGTAATAGGTTTAAGATATGTATATTCTGTGTTATCAGGACGAATAGAGACACTCTTTATCTCATCTTTATAGAATGTGGCAAAGCGGAATTTATGAGCTTTGTCCGTGAATATTTCACCACGATAAACAGGAGAGAACATTGTAGGCTCCGACTCATCTGCGGTAAACCTTACAACCGCCCATGGGAAAGGTGCTGTAACGGTAATAACTCCGTTATCATAGACAGCCTTTGGAGGATCGAGCCTAAATGCAATTCCCATCTGATACATTCTCTCAAAGTGTGAGGTGAAGAGCCTCTCCTTAAAATTACTCCAATCTTTGTGTTCTGTCTCTGTCCAGCCAACCTCAGAAAGGGCAGCAAGCCTCGGATAGGTTTGATATTCAATAAATCTTACGGGACGTCCAAGTAACTCCGTCCAGAGTGCTCCCTGAACACCGGTGATAAGCTTAGATTGCTCTTCATTGAGCTTTGCCGTTCCTGTAGGGTCAAGAGAGTATGTCTTTTCTGACGACACTATACCTGCCCAGTTGTGACCTCTCTCTACTGTGGACTGCTTCATATCAAAGTAGCAGAACTCTCCCGGCATCATAATGGTTGGCTGACCTTTGGTAACAGACTCAATACCTTTTGCAACGCTTCTCCAGGCATAGACCCTTGTCTCCGGCCTGAGCACTCCCCCATCAAGAATCTCATCCCACCCTGCCATATATTTACCGTTTTTTTCCAGAATAGACTCCATTCTCCTAACAAAGTAGTTAAGAAGTTCTTCATGTTTTGTCATACCCTTCTCTCTCATCAGAGACTGGCAATGAGGACACTGATCCCATGCATCATAGTTGACCTCGTCACCACCGATATGAAAATATTTACTTGGAAATAGTGCTGAAACCTCCTTTAATATATTTTCAAGCATCTTAAAATTACTCTCCTTGCCTACGCACCAAACATTCTGACCTTCGCCCTGAACACTAACGCTCATATCGTCTCCATCGCACCCTACAAAAGGGTACGAAGCTGTAACCGCTTTGCTGTGTCCGGGAAGGTCTATCTCAGGAATAATCTCAATATGTCTAACTGCTGCATACTCTACTATCTCCTTAATCTCCTTTTGAGTATAAAAGCCGCCATATCTTTTGCTACCGGAGCCGAAAGCGGCCCTTAAAACTTCATTATCACCCCTCCATGCTCCAAGTTCGGTAAGTTTAGGGTATTTTTTAACCTCAATTCTCCATCCATTGTCATCTGTAAGATGCCAGTGAAATTTATTAATTTTATGGTAAGCCATCCAGTCGATATACTTTTTAACTGTAGCTGTATCAAAAAATGTTCGTGAAACATCAAGCATCATCCCCCTATACTCAAACCTTGGGCTATCTTCAATATGTAGTACGGGAAGTTTCCAATCCTCGTCACCATTAGACCTGCCGGAGTAAACAACAGGGGGGAGAAGCTGTAGAAGAGATTGTATTCCGTAAAATATTCCTGCTCTGCCGGAAGCCTTTATCTCAACTCCCTCTGTTGAAATGTCAATTATGTAACCCTCCTCAGGTAAATTATATGAAGAGGAGAGAGTAAGAGAGATATAGTTCTCCGCAGGACGGCTTTTTGAGTAAGCCAGCGTAAAGCCGGTTGCAGGAGCAAGAAGAGATCTCAGATAAGATATATTGTTTACATTTTGATCATTAGTGAAAAGAGTTGTCTCTTGGTTAAGGATAAAATGCCCCTCTCCTATCTGACTCTTGTTTGGTTTTGGAATGATGCTAACCTGAGAGTAAAGTGTACCGGAAAGCATAAAAACCGTTAATAAACACACTACTAATTTCTTCATTTTAAATTATATATTAATTATTAAATCTAAGAGTTTCACTTCTTTTAATATAAACACTCCTTTGTGGGTAAAGATAGTAAAAATGAAATAACGATTTATAATATTGGGAATAGAGCATAAAAATAGGTAATTTTGCGAATTCAAATATTAGAAAAAAATGTCCGAAAAACTTAATTCTAAGATTCCTGAGGGGCCTTTGCCTGAGAAGTGGACAAAGCATAAGACTCAGATTCGGGTAGTAAGCCCGGCAAACAAGCGAAAGCTGGATATTATTGTTGTGGGTACAGGTTTAGGAGGAGCTTCTGCAGCTGCGGCATTAGGTGAACTGGGCTACAATGTAAAGGTGTTCTGTATCAGTGACTCTCCAAGAAGAGCTCACTCTATAGCAGCTCAGGGGGGGATTAATGCAGCGAAAAACTATCCAAACGATAATGACTCTGTCTACAGACTATTCTACGACACAATCAAAGGTGGAGACTACAGAAGCAGGGAGGGTAATGTGTATCGTCTGGCTGAGGTGAGTAATAATATTATAGATCTGTGTGTAGCACAAGGAGTTCCCTTTGCACGTGAGTATGGTGGGCTTCTCGACAACCGCTCTTTTGGAGGGTCTCAGGTAAGCAGAACATTCTATGCAAGGGGTCAGACCGGACAGCAACTTCTGCTGGGTGCTTATGCAGCACTAAATCGCCAGATTAACCTTGGTACTGTGCAATCTTTTAACAGAAGAGAGATGCTCGATGTAGTACTAATTGATGGTGAGGCGAAAGGAATAATAGTAAGAAATCTTATCACAGGAGAGATAGAGAGATATGGTGCACATGCGGTTGTGATAGCAACAGGCGGATATGGAAATGTTTTTTTCCTCTCTACTAATGCTATGAACAGTAACGCCTCCTCTATCTGGCAATGTTATAAGAGAGGAGCATTTTTCGGAAACCCTTCATTTGCTCAGATTCACCCTACATGTATTCCGGTTCACGGAGAGCAGCAGTCCAAACTAACACTGATGAGCGAATCGCTTCGTAATGATGGAAGAATCTGGGTTCCAAAGAGAAAGGAAGATGTAGAAAAATTGAGAGCAAAAAAGATACTCCCGTCACAGATACCGGAAGAGGATAGAGACTACTATCTCGAGAGAAGATATCCGGCGTTTGGAAATCTTGTTCCCAGAGATGTGGCTTCGAGAGCAGCAAAAGAGAGATGTGATGCCGGATATGGTGTAAATGAGACAGGATTGGCCGTTTTCCTCGATTTTAAATCTTCGATTGAGAGATTAGGGGTAAAAGTTATTGAAGAGAGGTATGGTAATCTTTTTCAGATGTATGAGAAGATAACAGATGTTAACCCTTATCAGCAGCCGATGATGATATACCCGGCCATTCACTATACAATGGGTGGATTGTGGGTAGATTATAATCTTCAGACAACAGTTCCTGGACTATACTCAATTGGAGAGGCAAACTTCAGCGATCATGGAGGAAACCGTCTCGGCGCATCGGCTCTAATGCAAGGCCTTGCTGATGGATATTTTATACTGCCATATACTATTGGCGACTATCTGGCAGGTAAGATTCAGATAGCTTCAACCGATATAAACCATCCGGCATTTACTGAGGCTGAGAGTGCTGTAAAGGAGAAGATTGACAAGCTGTTTTCTATAAAGGGAACCAAAACAGTTGACTATTTCCATAAGAGATTGGGACACATAATGTGGGATTACGTTGGAATGGCAAGAACAGAAAAGGGTCTCGAAAAAGCTGTAAAAGAGATAAATGCGCTCAAAGAACAGTTCTGGAGTGATCTTTTTGTACCTGGATCAGCTAAAGAGCTCAATCAGGAGATTGAGAAGGCTCTTAGGGTTGCAGATTTTATTGAGCTGGGAGAGCTGATGGCAAAGGATGCTCTACTAAGAAAAGAGTCTTGTGGTGGCCATTTCCGCGAAGAGATGCAGACAGAGGATGGTGAGACTAAAAGAGATGACGATAACTTTATGTATGTAAGCTGCTGGGAGTTTGCTGGTGAAGATAAGGCAGACATTATCCATAAAGAGCCACTGCAGTATGAGTTTGTTAAAATAGCATCAAGAAATTATAAAGAATAACTTTAGGATATGGACTTTACATTAAAAGTTTGGCGCCAGAAAAGCGCAAGGGAGAAGGGATCTTTCGAGTCATATCAGATAAAGGAGATCTCTCCGGACACATCGTTCCTGGAGATGATGGATATTTTGAATGATCAGCTTATTAGAGAGGGTATTGACCCGGTTTCGGTAGATAAAGGTTGTAAAGGATCATCAGATCCGGTTGCTTTCGATCACGACTGCAGAGAGGGAATTTGCGGAATGTGCTCATTGTATATCAACGGAAGAGCCCATGGTCCTGATGATGATATTACAACATGTCAGCTCCATATGAGAAAATTTAAGGATGGACAGACAATTACTATTGAGCCGTGGAGATCTGCTGGAATGCCTGTTATTAAGGATCTTATTGTCGATAGAAATGCTCTTGACAAGATTCTTCAGGCGGGTGGATTTGTATCTGTTAATACCGGAGGAGTTCCGGATGCAAACACGATACCTATATCAAGGGATAAGGCTGAGGAGAGCATGGATGCAGCCTCATGCGTTGGATGCGGAGCTTGTATTGCAACCTGTAAAAATGGCTCTGCAATGCTTTTCGTATCTGCAAGGGTAAGTTCGCTCGCACTTCTTCCTCAAGGGAAAATCGAAGCAGCAAGAAGGGTAAAGGCAATGGTTGCCAAGATGGATGAGTTAGGATTCGGAGCTTGTACAAACACACGTGCGTGTGAGATGGAGTGTCCAAAAAGTATATCGGTAACTCATATAGCAAGAATGAATAGAGAGTACCTGTTAGCTAAACTAAAGGATTGACAATTAAAGACTAATTTGTCTTTTTATAGGAGCCAACCCCATGAAAAGTCTCAATTAGTCTGTCGTATGTGATTGGCAGATCATCCTCATCGGTAAGAAGGGTATAGAGAATCATCATAAGATAATCTCTGTCGTAATAGAGTTCAAGACGAAGATTGTCCGATGCACCTCCGATACCCCCAGGGAATAGAGGGTTTGTAATTGAAAAGTAGGCATTCTCTTGTACATAAACACCATTAATAGGCAGAGGTACATCGTTATAATAAAACTCTGTTATATTGGGAGTCTTAAATACGATTCTCTGAGGCTTCATCAATTCCCTTTTAATTTTATTTATGTTTTCTCCCAAGAATTTAATCGTTTCGGGGTATTCGTTCGCAACAGCAGGGCTGTAAACAATTCTAACAATCACAGCAGCTGTATCAAGATCCCAGGTTCCGGTAAGAACAATTGGTTGCAACTCTTTATTACATCCGGAAATTGACAGAGTCATAACCAGGATTGAAAACATTGTAATAAGCTTAATTCCTTTCATCTTC
>CAZCXB010000111.1:0-6725 GCA_964502485.1 uncultured Muribaculaceae bacterium
GTATCTACTGCTGCTGTACTGGTCTGTATAATATGGATTGTACCAGAAGCAGTTATTGGCGTAGAAGGTGAAGCTGTGTCCCTGTTTAGTCTCCTTTCTTATATTGAGGTGGAAGTTGGGATAGAATGGAGATATCGAAGGGTAGATCTGAGTTGGACTTAGTCTAAGATCTTTATACTCCTCCGAACCCCTCTCGCTCTCCGGGATATCTATCTGATTACCCATTGTATCGTAGTAGGCAACCGGGAGCAAATCGGGATTTACATTTTCTGTTTTGTTGTATAGATTTAACTCTGTTGTAAGTGTTACAATTATTTTAAGAGCCGGAATCTGCTGAATAAGAGTAAGGTTTGCATTTGCTATCTGTACCGACCTAACCCAGCTGTTATAGACACCGTATCTGCTTTTGGAGACAGAGGTATTTGATACCCTCACAGATGGCACATCGTCCAGAGTACGGCTGCTTACATATTGACCTGTAAGGTTAATACCTGTATTTGTCCTCTTAATCCTTGGAGGGGCAAATGTGAGCTCAATCCCCTTTGTGTCGGAGCGCTGATTATTCACATAAACGCTATAAGTCCTTGGGAGATATGTGACATTCTCGGGATCTTTCTCAACTACCGGTGGTCTTCCCGCCGGCTCTGATACTATTCTGTAACCCTGATTCTCAAATACCGCTAAAGTGTTTGCAGCTGTTATACCTCTTGAGAGCAGCTTATGATAGCCGGTAACTCTGATGTTGAATCCGGACTTGTCAAATTCAAAAGCAAGCTCGCGTGTTTCGCCTCTGCCGGGTTTGAGTGAGCTGTTGTCCGGATTGATAACATAGGAGGTGACAATAGCGAGTCTCTCTTCGGGAACAGGGTCGTAGTAACTTAGATTGACAATATCAAAATATACAGGACCCGGATATAGAGTTATCATTGAGGGGGCTTTATAGGATATACCCCATGCACTCCGGATACGGATGCTCTTGCCAAGACCCAATGTTGCAGATAATCTTGGAGATAAAAGGTTGTATCTCCCAATCATCCTGTCGTATCTCATCCCTGCTCTAAAATTGTACATTATCTTCTCAAACTCTCTGGTAACCACTGTCTGATGATACATTGAGAAGTTCTTTGACGCAGGTATTTCGTGAAAATGGACACCTCTGCTCCCGGGTAACCCAGCAGGACCAACTCCCCCCTCATTCTCGATTCTCCCATCTCCGTAGTTCTTGTCAAAAGTGTATTCAATTCCTGTTGTGAAGGATAAGTTGTTATTTGCCACTACGCTGTTTTGCTCTGACTCAACTCTAAGGTATGCGTTAACCGGCATCCCCTTCATAACTGTAGTCTGCATATAGCTCAGTGGAGTGTAAGTAGTAAAGTAGGTACCTGTCTCAGTAGGCTCTATCATAGGCCTGGGGCCGTCTGTAACCTCCTGTTCCAGCTTTGTGTACTGAGAGTTTAGATTAAAGCTGAAGGTGTAATTTAATCTTCCCAGAAGGTCGAGTCTACCATTTACTCCTAACATTAACCTGTTGTTCTTAATATCTCTGTTTGAGAGAAGTACCTCCTGAGGCTCCACTCTGCGACCATCTCCGCTAAAACCATATGATGCAGATATTGTGTTACTCCAGTTCTTCTCTTCATTGAAGGTTGTTGTCCATCTTGCCCCTACATTGATACGGTTAAAGTAATATTTAAGCTCTGTGGGTTGACCTACAGAGTATGCGTAGTCTGCATCAAGATTGAGATAACCGTGTTTTTTAAGTTTTAATCCACGCGAAAGACTGGCCTGATATGTTGATGGGGTGCTGTTAAAGGTTACATTTAATGGAGAGTAACCAGCTCTTCTTGTAACGATTACGGCACCTGATGTTATGTTTCCGTATCTTGCGCTGGCAACTCCTGTTACAACCTCCACTGACTCAATATTGGATGCCGGAATCTCCCTTAGGTCAAGTCCCCTGTTTGCAACATTGGTGCCGCCTGAGAGGCTGGATGCAGGATTCTCTACCTGAAGATTGGCATCGTTACTTAAAGGGGTACCATCTATAACAACAGCAGTTCCAAAGGAGTTGACTGCCGATGATTCTGTTGTTCTGAGATTTAGCTGTGCAGATGAGGTTAATCTCTGGGGCTGTAGTTTTCCTCCCGGAAGAAGTGACATTACATCGCTTAGACTGATTGCCTGAACCTGTTTGATAGCTTCGCTACCTATTGAGTAGGTGCTCGACCCCTCTTTGCTCTGAGATGTTGTTGCGGTAACAACCACTTCATTTAAACTTAGAGACATCTCTTTAAGAGTAAAGTTGATAGCCTTGAGATCTCCCGTTAAGTTAATAACTCTCTCCTGGGTTTCATATCCTAAGAAAGCAACCTTGAGCTTATGCTCCCCCTTTGGGAGTTGAATACGGTAGTCTCCTTTATCATTAGAGAATGTGGAGTACTGGGTTCCATCGATATATACTGTAGCAAAGTAGATTGCTTCACTATTGCTCCCTGAGGTAATTCGTCCCGAAACCTCGTACCTCTGACCAAACATAAAAAGAGGCATCAGAGAGAACAGTATGCAGAGTAATGTTCTGTTATTCATTCTCTTCTATAGGTTGTGGTTTAGTTCTGTAGTAATCGGGAGATACGGTTATTTTAGAGATAAGGGTATCAAATTTGCTGATCTGTGAAGAGTCGCAAATACTCCTGATATTGTTGTAAAATACAATAGCGAGGTCTCTGTTGAGGGATTGTGCCAGAATGAAATCTTCATAGATCTTGTTCATGGCAACTGTATCTCTCTCAACTCCTGGTATATTCATCCTCTCTTTTACACTGCGGAGCATCAATCCTACATCCTTTAAACTGGAACTGTAGTTAGCAGATATTGAGTCAAAAAGAGCGACCTGATTGTCATCTAACTCTAGATATTGGGCGAAAAAATTGTTTGTCCCTTTTATACTCTTCTCATTCAAGGCCTCCCTCTTCTTGCTTAAATAGAGATTAACACCTATTGTACTTACAATTGTGATGTTTAAGACAGAGAGTAGCACTACCCACAGTTTTAATCTTCTTACAAGTTTTAGATAGTCATTATTCATAACAGCTATTATATATTAAGTAGTATATTACCAAATCCGAAGCTTATAAATTCAACACCAGTTGAATAGGTTTTATCATAAACATCTACCAGGTTCCCGATTAAACATCCGATATTTATGGCAATTGTCACAGAGAGTCCATAAACAAGAGCGCTCTTTAAGTTGAGCCATTTTGTCTCAAAAGATGCCTGAAGACTAAGCTCGGTTACGCTATCCATAATCTTATCAACCCTGCTATTAAGTTTAGCTCCTTGCATCTCCTTCTCTATGGCTGCATTGAGATATTTATCAAAATCGGGATTATTAAAATTTGTGTTCATCTATAATTGGTATTAGTTTGGTTTTAAGTTGTCTTTTAGCTCTTTGGATCAGAGAATCAACAGCTTGAACAGAAAGTGACATAATCTCTGCAATCTCCTTTTGTGACAGTTGATCCAGGCGGCTTAGAACAAGTGCTGTTCTCTGATTTTCCGGTAAATTATCTATCTCTCTGTAGATTATCTCTTCTGTCTGTTTGCCGGAGAGGATAGTCTGTGGATTTTCGTTTTTGGAGCCTTGTAAAAAATCCGTTATTGCATTAACCTTCTCTGTATATAGCTCAGATATTGACTTTCTGTTTCTCTTTCTAAGAAAAGAGTATGCTCTGTTGATTCCTATTCTGTATAGCCAAGTAGAGAACTCCGATCTTCCGTTGAAGCTTCCCAGAGAGACAAACGCTTGTAAAAACGTCTCCTGGGTAACATCCTCGGCATCTTCTCTCTGGTGAACGAAACCCCTTACGAGAATGAAGATTCTCTCATGGTAACGCTCTACCAGATGTCTGTACATCTCTGTATCTCCGCAAAGGATACTCTCAATTATCTTTGTTTCGTCTCTCATTTTGCTATATCTACTTAGACGCAATTACCCATTAAATCCGTCGCGGGAAATAAAAAATATCGGCTAAACATAGCTTAAATGATTTGAAAAAACGAGAAAATTTAAGATAGAAGTGGGATATGACTTGATAACAAGGTGGATAATTTTATGATCTTTTATCCGGTATTGAAACGAAAAAAGTGGATCCCATATCGGGTTCTGACTCCAGCCGTATTGTTCCGCCTAAGATCTCTGTATAGGCCTTGGAGATTGACAGGCCAAGACCTGCACCTTCGTAATTTCTGTTGACAGATTCACTTCCTTGGCGGAATCTCTCAAATATGAGCTCTCTTTTTTCTGCCGGAATACCGATTCCGGTATCCTTTACAGATATTTCAACTCCTTGGAAAGTTCTGCAACAGCTAACAGTTATTCTCCCCTTGGTAGTGAATTTTATTGCATTTTTTATCAGGTTAGATAATATTATTCCGACTTTCTCTTTGTCTGTATGGATTAGTGCTTGACTATCCAAGAAATTCTTCTCAAAAACAATCTCGAGTCCCTTCTCCTTTGCAAGTGGGGTAAAGTTCTCTATAGTGGGATCGATAATCGAGATAATATTTATCTCTTCGATAACTGCACTAATATGACCTGTCTCAAGAGAGGCGAGTGTGATTATATCATTTATGGTGCAGAGCATCCTATTGCCGCTCTTCTCAATAATTCTAATATACTCCTGTTGCTCATCCCCGCTGATGTCAAGCTCTTGTAAAAGAGCAGTAAATCCAAGAATACCACTCATAGGAGTTCTTATTTCGTGGCTCATATTGGCAAGAAAGGCAGACTTTAATCTATCACTCTCCTCTGCCCTCTCCTTGGCTTTTATAAGCTCTTTTTGCTGAAAGATGTAGTCAGAGACATCCCTAATAACAATAAGTCTGCTACCGGAACGGTTTTTTACAGGATGTTTCATAACCCTAAAGGTTCTTATCTCTCCCTCCTCTTCAATCTCTACCTCGGAGAGAGGCTCAACATCTAATACTGCATTTAAAAGTGGTAATCTTGAAGCTCCGGCTAAGTTGGCATCTAACCCCATTAAGCTTCTCTCGCTAATTCCAAGGCATCTTTTTGCAGATATGTTTATATCCAATATTCTGTTGCGGCTATCAACTGCCATGATGCCATCACTAAGTGCTTCAATCAGTGTATCCCTCGCTACCGGCGAGAGATCCAGAAATCTGTTGTAGTAGATTGAGGAGATTATTAGAATTCCGCTTATTGTAATACTTGCAGGGGTGATATCAAAACCGGGAGATATATTTATATCTATAAGATAGAGGACATTGGCACTCCAAGGTAAGATAGCCGCTGCAAATATCATAATCCCCTGATATCTGAAAGATCTCTTATATTTTATTAGAAAGCAAAATATTGACATTGAAGAGATTATCAGTAGGATATAGCTGTATGCAACATATCCTATCCAGAATACTAATCCATGATAGTACTCCATTAAATTGGTACTCTCAGAGATTGCTGAAAATCCCGACCAAAAGAGGTTATGTTTTTCGTTAGTAAGGAGGAACCCAAATGTAATAAGTGGAATTATAAAGTATGCGAGAATATGTTTTTTTGAAAGAAATTTCTCTCTGTCCGTGAATCGGAAGACAAAAAGGAGAAAGAGTACGGGGATAGATATTCCACTGATAAATTCAATTTTAGACCAGAAAATCTTCTCTAAGCCCGTGGCGGCTATTGATTCAAAAATAAGGGCAAATGCTGCAATACCGGACGCTAACATTAGCAATGCTACCTCTCTTCCTCCTTTCACTCCCCTTCTTTGCCAAGCGATAAAAGCGACAAAAAACGACACTAATGCAGTTACAAGGTATATGAGAGTATATATTGTAAAGTTATGAATCATTATCCTCCTGAAATGTAATTCCGTTAAGCTTTTTGAGCAACTGCCAACAAATTTATTCAGAAAAACAAAATCATTTGCACACTAAATGCTCACAAAATGCTCATAAGTTGCTCAAAGACGAGGGGTAATTAACAGATAATTAGAATGGTTAACCAATTATCAGCTAACTCTTATTGTGAGCTTTCCGGCTTCGAGCCCAGGTAATTATCTCCCTGGGTGCTCTCTCCTGAGATAGAAGCTCTACCATATGCTTCATATATGGCTCTGTATGTTTGTAATAGCTCTTTATGCCTTCGCACAGGGCAAATTTCATCTCTCCATCTGAGTTGGTGATGTTTCTGTGTTTTGGGCACTCTCCTCCACATGCAAAGTAGTATTCACATCGCAGACACTCTCTTGAGAGGGTATCTCTTTTATTTATTCCGAATCTTATTTGTGCCGGAGAGGATATGATATCCTGCAGATTATCTGTGTATAGGTTTCCTATCAGATGCTCCGGATATACAAAATGGTCGCAGGAGTAAACATCTCCATTATGTTCAACAGCAATATTGTCTCCACAGGTCTCCCGGTAAGCGCATACAGATGGCTCAATCCCGACCCATGAGGCTAAAGTGAGGTCAAAAAGTTGCACGAAAATTTTTCCGACATCATTTACAACCCACTCGTCAAAGATGTCGGTTAAAAAATCACCATAACCTGCCGGTGAGACAGACCATGGTGCCGGTTTTGCGCTACTCTCGATAAATGGTGAGACAATAACTGGTCGGGATATCAACTCCGGGTCAGAGAGCGGCTCTTGAGTTATATAATCTACTGCAGGAAGAAACTGCATATATTGTGAGCCTATAGATTTTA
>CAZCXB010000112.1:0-6697 GCA_964502485.1 uncultured Muribaculaceae bacterium
AAAATTAAACCCAATATAATGGAAATAAACAAAAACGTTCCTACAAACACAGTTACCAGAGATCTTTCGAAGCTCGCAAAGCCTACAGGAAATATCTATGAATCTACAATGATTATTGCCAAGCGATCTAACCAGATTGCGGCAGAACTCAAGCAGGAGCTTAAACAGAAGCTGGAAGAGTTCTCATCATTTGCAGATACTCTTGAGGAGACTTTCGAAAACAGAGAGCAAATTGAGATCTCGCGCTACTACGAAAGATTGCCAAAGGCAACTCTTTTGGCGGTATATGAGTTCGAAGAGGACAAAATACAGGTAAGAAAGATAGAGGGATAAACTAACTTAGGGTTCATGCTTAAAGGAAAGCACATACTGCTGGGAATCACCGGTAGCATAGCTGCATATAAGGCGGCTATGCTTATTCGTTTACTGGTAAGGGAGGGTGCAGAGGTAAAGGTGATAATGACAGAGATGTCCAAAAAGTTTATCACCCCACTTACTTTGGCAACACTCTCCAAAAACCCGGTACTTGTTGAGTTCTATAATCCGGAAAACGGAGACTGGAATAGCCATATCTCCCTTGGAATGTGGGCTGATCTCTATCTTATTGCTCCTGCATCTGCCAATACCCTATCCAAAATGGCTTTCGGTATTGCAGACAATCTGCTGTTAACAACCTATCTTAGTGCAAGATCTCCGGTTGCTGCGGCACCTGCAATGGACTTGGATATGTTTCTGCATCCTGCTACACAAAAAAGCATTGAACTTTTAAAAGAGAGAGGAGTCCATATCATTGAGCCTGCATCGGGTGAACTTGCAAGCGGTCTTGAGGGGAAGGGGAGAATGGAGGAGCCGGAGAGCATTGTAGAGTACCTTAAATCTATTCTATCTAAACCGTCAACTGTACTATCCGGAATCAGAGTACTCGTCAATGCAGGCCCTACAATTGAACAAATTGACCCTGTTCGTTTTATATCAAACCACTCAACAGGTAAGATGGGTTATTCAATAGCCGAAGAGTTTGCCTCAAGAGGTGCAGTTGTCACCCTTGTCAGCGGTCCGGTAAATGAGAAGATCTCGGTAAAAGGCATAGAATTAATCTCGGTAACATCTGCAGATGAGATGTTTGAACAAACCATGAAGTGTTATAAGAGAGGAGCTGATATTGTTATTCTTACTGCAGCAGTAGCAGATTTTACCCCTCTCCCTGCCGGAGAGACCAAGATTAAGAGAGATGGAGGAGAGCTGTCACTAAACCTTTTCCCAACAAGAGATATCGCAGCAGAGTTAGGAGAGATAAAGAGAGAAGGGGCATTTCATATAGGTTTCGCTCTCGAAACTGACAATGAATACAACAATGCACTCTCTAAATTAAAAAGAAAAAATCTGGATGTAATAATACTCAACTCCCTAAAAGATAAAGGAGCCGGTTTTGCATCGGATACCAACAAAGTAACAATCATAGGAAGAGATGGCAGCACCCTCTCCTATCCGCTTAAAAACAAGAGAGAGGTTGCATCGGACATTGCAGAGTATGTTGAAAAGAGAGTCTTATGCTAAAAACACTGGCAATAACCAACTATGCTCTTATAGAGAGTCTGGAGATCTCTTTTCCGGAGGGTCTTGTAATTATTACAGGTGAGACCGGAGCCGGTAAATCTATTCTTCTGGGTGCACTATCACTGTTGCTTGGCAGTAAAACAGATAAAGATATCCTAAAAGATTCCGAAAAAAACTGTGTCGTTGAGGCTCTCTTTACGTTGGACCCATCCCCGGAGAGAGATGCTGTTTTTGCACGACACTCGATGGATCCGGTATCTGAGATGCTTATAAGAAGGGTTGTAACTCCAAACGGAAGAACCCGCTCATTTGTAAACGACGAGCCTGTGAGTGTTCAGTTTCTTAAAGATATTTCGGAGATAATAATCGATATACATGCTCAGCACGAGCATCTCCTTATCGGGGATAGTCGCTTTCAACTATCTGTACTTGATTCATATGCAGACAACAGAGATCTGCTTGAGAGATACAGAAAGAGTTACCATCTTGTAAAAGAGTTAAAAAGGGAGCGAGCAACTTTGATTGAGAGAGTCGCAAGGGAGGAGCAGGAGTTTGAGTACAACAAGTTCCAGTTCACACAACTGGAAGAGGCAAAACTCATTCCTGGAGAGTTAGAGGAGATTGAGGCTGAATTTAGACTATTAAGCAATTCCGAGGAGATAAAGCTTACTCTTAATCAGGTAGATCAACTGTTTAACACAAATGGTATCTCCTTGGTTCAGACCCTTAGGGAGTCTGTTTCGCTATTAAAAAAGATCTCCCCGGCAATAGCAGGAGCTGCTCAGCTTTGTGAGAGAGTAGAGAGTTGCAGAATAGAGCTCAAGGAGATAGAAAGAGAGAACTCCGCCCTTGCCGAATCGGTTCCGGTAAATCCGGAGAGGGCTGCATTACTTGAGGAGAGAATCTCTTCACTATATGATCTTCTAAACCGATATCGTTCAGATAAAATTGAGGATCTGATAATTATCAAAAATAAACTCTCAGAGAGACTCTATATGGGAGATAGGCTAAAGGAGCAGCTTAAGGGTGTAGAGAGAGAGGTTGAGGATAGTGAAACTGAGTTGAAGAGAGTATCCCAAGAGCTTACAAAAACGAGAGTTGATGCATCTGAGAGCTTCAAAGAGGAGATGGTCTCAAAGATCCGTGAACTTGAGATGCCTCATGCAACATTTGATGTCTCTCTTGTAAAAACCGGTGATTACGATATTTATGGAGAGGACTCTGTAACATTCCTCTTCTCGGCAAACAGGAACATCCCTTTAAGAGAGCTCTCCAAGGTTGCATCCGGAGGTGAACTCTCCAGAATAATGCTATGCCTTAAAGCTTTAATGGCAAGAGGTAAAAAGATGCCGACTCTGATTTTTGACGAAATAGATAGTGGAGTTTCCGGAAGTATTGCAGACAGAATGGGCTCTTTGATAGATGAGTTATCATTGAATATGCAGGTTTTTGCCATTACCCATCTGCCTCAGATTGCCTCTAAAGGTAGCTGCCATCTACTTGTATATAAAGAGTCCCAAGAGGGAAAAACAATATCGACAAATATAAGAAAGATAGAAAAGAGAGAGAGAGTACTGGAGATTGCACGGATGTTAAGCGGCTCTGAGCTGACTGACGCGGCAGTTGCCAATGCAGAGGTATTTCTTACAAACTAAACAGAAAAAACATCTAAATTTAACCATATGAGACTTATTATTCAAAACTCCTACGAGCAGGTATCGCATTGGGCTGCTGCACATATAGTAAAAAGAATCAAAGAGTTCTCACCTACTGCCGAGAGACCTTTTGTCCTGGGTCTGCCAACCGGATCTACTCCATACGGAACATATAAAGAGTTGATACGCTTCTATCGTGAAGGGGTAATCTCTTTTCACAATGTTGTGACATTCAACATGGACGAATATATAGGGATACCAAAGGAGCATCCCCAATCCTACTTTACCTTTATGTGGGATAACTTCTTCCAGCATATCGATATCCAGAGAGAGAATGCGAATATTCCTGACGGTAGTGCTCACGATCTGGAACTTGAGTGTGAAAACTATGAGAAGAAGATGAGATCTTACGGCGGTGTGAATCTTTTTATGGGGGGTATAGGCCCTGACGGCCATATCGCTTTTAATGAACCGGGCTCTTCACTAACCTCAAGAACAAGAGTTAAGAGTCTAACCACCGATACAATTATTGCCAATTCACGTTTTTTCAATAACGATATCTCTCAGGTTCCAAAGACCGCACTAACTGTAGGGATAGGAACTATAATGGATTCCGATGAGGTTATGATTCTTGTTAACGGTCATCACAAGGCAAGAGCTCTGCACTATGCAGTTGAGGGTAGTGTTAACCATATGTGGACTATCAGTGTTCTTCAGATGCATAAAAAGGGTCTCATAGTGTGTGATGATGCATCTACCGTAGAACTAAAGGTGGGTACCGTTAATTACTTTAAGGATATAGAGAGGGATAATCTTGATCCGCGCTCTCTTCTTTTCTGATCAATACCCTCGTAACAGATCTCTGATACAGGAGGTCTATTCTCGAGAAATCGGGATGCCTCCGAAAAGACCTTTTCAAACCAAAAGCGAACATCGTCGCTCCATCCGTTACGTCTGAAAAGAGAGGGAAATGGAGCTTCGTGGCTATAATCAAACGGAAAGTCATACTCCTTGTGAGAGTATCTGCCTGTACCTGCAAGTACCTTTTTGATACTGAAGGTTGGAATAACCCTGTCTTTAGTTAGAGAGACTGCCATTATCCTCCCCTTTACTCTCTTGTAGAAATCTTTTCGCTCTTTACTGTAGAACTGCTTATCTATATGAGAGATAAAGGCTCTCTCGATTGAGTCTCCCCGGTCACCTCTATCTCTTACATCTCCTATAAAGATCTCTCTGTAGTATTTATAAAGGATCTCAAAAGATCTCTTATCCATTATCAGCTTTGAATTTCCGTTCATATCACTAAAAAAGGATCCTCCACAAAACATAAAGAGCCTACTCTCTTTAAAAAAACCTCCGGGGTCTGACATTATAAGTACTTGTGATAGAAGGGCTCCAATAGAATAGGCAAATATGTCCACTGTACAGTTCAAAGAGAAGCAAGGGTTTTTGTCGGCCCTAATCTCACTCATTAACTGGGTTATATTGTAGATTGTCTCTCTTCCCGAAAGGTAGAAGCGAAAAGGGTCTGCCTTAATCCTTGTGCTTAATGCATAATTTGCAAAGCTCAGATTCTCGTTATCGCTCTCATGAGTAAGCTCTCTTGCAAGATAGCTCTGCATCTCTCTGGGGTTTGCCCACACTCCGGGTGATCTGTTTATATGCATTGCAATGGGAAACATAATTATTGCTCTCCCTGTATTATTTGCGAGGTACTCTGCCCATGGACGGTACTTCTCCCAGCTTCTCTCATTCAATCCGTGAAAAAGGATTATTGCAGACTCAACTTTACACCCCTCTTGGATATTATCCGGTACAAGTACGTTGTAATTGAAAACTCTGTTCTCTCCTATCTCGTTATCGGATGTTGCAAGTAACTCGGGGAGCCTGATTCCGGTTCTGAAAGAGAAGATTTCATCCCTGCCCAGATCCTCTTCAAATTGTAGTGTGTACTCTCTCATCGTATAATTTTTATACAAATAACGAGTGAGATTGCCCTTTAAGAAAATTTATGGTTTACAGATAACCGCTTTGGGATAAAAAGGGGATATATGGGGTAAAAAAAAGAATATAGTGGCGAATAATTGATAAATTTGCAATGATGAATATTCCGGGATATATAAATGACAAGCGAAATATTGTGAGACTGGTCGCCTTTACGGCCATCTTCGCACTTGTATTTATTAATATCTATAAGCCATTCAGCTCAAGTGTCTGGTATCCGATCTCTGAGTTTATGTTCTTTGTCTACTCATCGCTGGTAATTCTCACAGGTGTTCTTGTTGTTATTATCAGCCGTATTATAATGTATCTCTATAGCAGGAAACATCAGGTATCGTACTGGAAATATGCTCTTTGGGTGTTTTTTGAGATCACATTTATGTCCCTGTTTTATACTATATATACTTTGTCTATCAGTAGGGATAAAGATACAATGGAGGTGTTTCAATCATCTTTCATAAATACAACTCTTGTCCTTCTTCTCCCGTATGCTGTCCTTTGGTTCTATTTTGGCTGGAAAGAGAGCTCTTCTAAGCTTGAGACAATCCAGAAAGAGGGTGTTGCAGAGGAGGTCTCACCAAAAAACATCCCCTTTAGAGATGAGAAGGGGGTTCTTAGACTGTCGTTAATCAGCAGCGATCTACTATATATAGAGTCATCAGACAACTATGTAGTTATATTCTATTCAACATCCATAGGTAAGATCAAAAAATATCTGCTGCGCAACACCTTAAAGAGTATCGAGAGGTCTCTTGCAGGTAGCAGGGTTGTAAGATGTCACCGCTCAACTCTTGTTAATCTGGAGCGTGTAAAAGTGATAAGAAGAGACCGTGATGGCCTCTTCCTTGAGATGGATATTGATGGAGTTCCGGATCTGCCGGTCTCGGCGAGCTATCAAAAAGTTATCGGAGAGAGATTTATCTAATCTTTGACACGATCTCCTCAGACATAGGTTTCACTTTGGATGGATAGAAGGCAATGAGTCTCCCCTTCTCATCTATAAGATATTTACCGAAATTCCACGATGGCTCTGTTGCGTTCCATCCATTTTTCGATTTCTCTGATAGCCACTGATGAACCCTGTTCTTGCCATCTCCCTTTACTGATGACTTCTCCATCATAAGGAATGTTACACCATAGTTAGATTCGCAAAACTCCAGTATCTCCTGATTAGTACCTGGATCCTGAGCTCCAAAGTCATTTGAAGGAAATCCTATAATCACAAGTTTGTCGGAAAAATTCATACTTAACTCTTCTAACTCTTTAAACTGAGGAGTGTATCCGCACTTAGATGCAGTATTGACTATAAGGACCTTTTTCCCCTTTAGCTTATCAAACTTAAATGACTCTCCACTTATTGTTTTAAAAGAGAGTGAGTAGAAATCAACCGGAGGGGTTACCGGGTTCTGTGAAAATGAGGGTGATGCAAAAACAGAGGCAAAAACTCCGATTATTGTTTTTATGAGATTCATAATATCTTATAT
>CAZCXB010000113.1:0-2872 GCA_964502485.1 uncultured Muribaculaceae bacterium
TAATAATATCTAACAGATGAATACAATACTTGAAGCCCTCAAAAACAGCGTACTAATAACGGGTCTCGTTATGATAATGATGATGCTGATTGAGTATGTCAATATTCACTCACATGGAAAAAGCTTCCGCAACCTAAGAAAATCACCTATAAAGCAGGTTTTTGTAGCAGCTTCGCTGGGTCTAATTCCCGGATGTGTAGGGGGATTTGCCGTAGTATCACTCTATACCCATAAATTACTGAGTTTTGGATCTCTCGTGGCTATGATGATTGCATCATCAGGAGATGAGGCATTTGTTCTTTTAGCTCTTATTCCCAGGACCGCAATTATACTCTTTATTGTCCTCTTTGTTATAGGGATTACCGCAGGGATAATAATAGATAAAGTGTACAAAAAAGAGGTGGCGCCGTTTGAACCGGAACACTACGAAATTCACGAAAACTGCTGCTCTACACACAAGCATGAAGAGAGGCCGATCTTCGGATCCGGGATAAGGGCAAATTTTACTAAATTATCAAGGGAGAGGGCAATAATCATGACCGGTATTGCAATCTTTATAATTGCCGTAGCTGTGGGCTTACTAGAACACGATCACAGTCACCATCAGGCTCCCGAAGTTCCGGCAGCACTATGCGACGACGCCTCTCACAACCACGGTGAGGTAACAACAATGCATGAACATACCCATTTTGATATCTTCAGTGAGAGATGGATAAATCTGGTCTTTGCAGGAGTAAGCCTTCTTATACTCTTCTTGACAGCAAAGGCAAATGAACACTTTATTAAAGAGCATCTATGGGAGCATGTTGTAAAAAAGCACTTCAGATCTATATTTCTCTGGACCTCAGGAGCTCTGCTTGTAATCCATTTTGGTATGCAGTTCCTTCATATAGAGGAGTGGATAGCCCAGAATATGTACATAATGATTCTGCTCGCAGTAGTAATTGGCCTTGTGCCTGAATCGGGGCCTCATATGATTTTTATCACGCTATTCGCAGGCGGATTTATTCCGTTCAGTGTTTTGCTGGCAAGCTCTATCTCTCAGGATGGACATACAGCACTGCCACTGCTTGCCGAAAGTAAAGGTAGCTTTATTAAGGCAAAGATAATCAACATGGTTATCGGATTAACAGTAGGGGTGTTGCTACATCTTGCAGGATTGTAGCAGACACCCCATGTGCTGATTCTCTTTGTGTGACAGATTGCTCTATCTACTCTCCATTCATTGAGAGCAGGAACTCGAGATTATTCTCGGTTCTGAGTAATCTTCCTCTCATAAACTCCATAGCCTCTACAGAGTTCATATCTGCGAGATAATTTCTTAGAATCCAGATGCGGTTAAGAGTCTCTTTATCGAACAGTAGATCTTCACGTCTTGTACTGCTGAGGGTAACATCAACAGATGGGAATACCCTCTTGTTTGAGAGCTTCCTGTCTAATTGAAGCTCCATATTGCCGGTACCTTTAAACTCTTCAAAGATAACATCGTCCATCTTAGAGCCGGTATCTGTAAGGGCAGTTGCCAAAATTGTAAGCGAACCGCCATTCTCAATATTACGTGCAGCTCCAAAGAATCTTTTAGGCTTATGCAGAGCATTTGCATCTACTCCACCGCTTAACACCTTGCCCGAAGCAGGCTGAACAGTATTGAATGCCCTTGCAAGACGGGTTATGGAGTCAAGAAGTATTACCACATCATGACCACACTCTACCAGTCTCTTAGCTTTTTCCAAAACTATATTTGCAACCTTTACATGCCTCTCTGCAGGCTCGTCAAAGGTAGAGGCAATAACCTCACCTTTTACACTTCTTGCCATATCAGTTACCTCCTCAGGACGTTCGTCTATCAGAAGGACAATCAGGTAGACTTCCGGATGGTTGTCTGCAATAGCATTTGCAATATCTTTCAATAAAACGGTCTTACCGGTCTTTGGCTGAGCTACAATAAGACCCCTCTGACCTTTACCTATCGGGGCAAAAAGATCCACAACCCTTGTTGAGAGATTGTTATGCCCGTTAGAAGTTATATTGAATTTCTCAGTAGGGAAAAGTGGAGTAAGAAAATCAAACGGAACCCTGTCTCGTATAAACTCCGGGCTTCTTCCATTGATCTGCTTAACCTTAACAAGAGGGAAGTACTTATCGCCCTCTTTTGGAGGCCGTATCTCGCCAACCAGTGTATCTCCTGTTTTAAGGCCATACAACTTAATCTGTGATTGAGATACATAAATATCATCAGGAGAGTTAAGATAGTTATAATCAGATGATCTTAAGAACCCGTAACCATCAGGCATAATCTCCAGAACTCCTGTTGCATCAACGACTCCCTCAAATTCAAATTTTGGTTTCTGAGGCTGACTCTCCCTTGCAGGCTGCTGAGCCACTTCACTACCTTTCTTAGAATTATCACCCTGAGGATGAGTTTTACCCTCATCTCTTTTTTGATGAAAATCCCTATTGGAATCTTTGTTACTCTCTTTTTTTGAAACAATATCTCTTCTGTTTTCATTCTCCTCAATAGCAACAGCGATAGCTGCAATCTCATGCTCTTTGGCAATCAATGAATCGCTACTCTCGCCAATGTTGTCAGATAAAGGGGCATTCATATCAGCAGCATCAGCTGCTGCAGATGCAGCTAAAGCCTTCTCCTTGCTGGCATTACTCTTACGTCCCCGTCTTGGTCTGAGTTTCTCTGCACCCTGCGCTGCTGCAGAGGCAGAGGATGCTGATTGTTGTGCATTAGGGGATATATCCATAGCCTTTTGCGAAGCAAGAACATCCTCCATTATCTGCTTTTCTACAGGATCAACTCTCTCTTTTGGAGGTCTTCCCGGCTGTCTGTTACCCTGTTGAGGAGCTTTCTGTTGAGGTG
>CAZCXB010000113.1:2972-6531 GCA_964502485.1 uncultured Muribaculaceae bacterium
CCCTGTTGAGGAGTACCCTGTTGAGGAGTACCCTGTTGAGGAGCTCTCTGCTGAGGTGCGCCCTGCTGAGGAGCTCTCTGCTGCGGAGTATTCTGTTGTTGACTTTTCTGCTGTTGGTTGTTTTGCAGAGGTTTTGTCTGTTGTTGAGGAAGCGGCTTTTCGTTTACCGGCTTCTCCTTAGGTGCATTATTGTTAAGTATCTTCTTGCCCTTTGGCTCTCTCCTTACAACAGGTCTTCTTGGTAAAGGTTCGTTTGAACTGCTTCCTGCCTTTGCCTGTTCGTCAAGAATCTCATATATCAAGTCCTCTCTTGACATGTTTTTTGCCTTGCTGATCTTTAGATCATTAGCAATAGCAATAAGATCATCCTGACTTTTGCTGCTTAATCCTAGTATATCGTACATTGATTTATTTGTGTGGATGTGATTTATCCCGATAGATTTAATAATCTTTTGCAAAAATAGGATATTTAATTGAAAAAACAAAAAAAGTGGAGCAAGACTCCACTTTTAAAGCTGTTTTTACTTATAAGACAATTATTTGGCGGCTATTACATCGATTTCCACTAAAGCACCTTTCGGCAGACCTGCTGTGGCAAATGCTACCCTTGCAGGAAATGGCTCTTTATAAAAAGATGCATACACCTCATTCATTACTGTAAAATCCTTCATATCTGTAAGATAAACAGTAGATTTTACAACATCACCAAACCCGTAACCGGCCTCTGCAAGTATAAACTCTACATTTTTAAGAACCTGTTGTGCCTGCTCTTTAACACCACCTGCAACAAACTCTCCCGTCGCAGCATCAACCGGGAGTTGGCCCGACACATATAAAAAACCGTTTGCTTCAATTGCCTGACTGTAGGGACCTACAGCCTTTGGAGCCCTCTCTGTTGATATAACTCTTTTGCTCATAATTAAGAAATTTTAAATAATAATTGAATAACCGGTTAAAGGAGAGATCTTAAAAACCTGCACCTCTATCCCAGTAACTTGCACTCTTTTTAAACTTAAGAAGATCTGCCAGAGCAGATGCCTTGGCATTTATTCGGAAACTCCAGCTCTCCCACATACCGCTTGGAACCCAGGATACAGATATTAAAAAACAGTGAAGGTCGTATGTTGCACTCAGCTGAGTTGTAGTAAGCGCCATCTTCATTAGATCTACACCGGTATTGAGATTAATATTGAGATCCTTGCCAAGTTTAAGCTGAGCAGAGATTCCCAGTGTCTGTATATGGTTGTTTACAGTATTCAATTTACCACCAACACTCTGGTATGATCTGTTGAATGAGTAGTTATAATTCAAGTTAACCGACCAAGGATTTTTAGGATCCAGATAGTAGACCCAACCTCCGGGAATGTACTCACCTGTAACAGGATGGTTATATACTCTTATATATTCTGACCCTTCTGAGCCCGGAGATTTTGTACCCCCCTTCTCGGGAAGACCCATTCCTGCACCTGCTCTCTCCCCCTCTCCAGAAAACTGATACGATAGAGACATACTTGCATTGGTAACACGCGCTAACTTATACCAACCCTCCTGCAAAAGATTCAGCCGATTGTACTTCATACCATTTTCGTCAATAGCATAAGGATCAAGGCTGGCATTGGCATTAAAAGCAAGAGATCCAAATATGGTTGTACTCATACTCAAAGAGATATTCGAGAGTTTTAATGAGTCAGCAAGAAAGTTATAGGAGCCTCCTAGGGAGAGATTATCTATAAGCTTAATCTTCTTAAGACCTCCATCGGTTGTATCCTTATCACTAAAGACCTTTGCTTCAAGGTTATTGCCGAGTGAGAAGCTCATAGATGCCGATCTACCTTTAGATGGATAACCAAAAAGCAGACCATCATAGATATTGTACTCTGTCTGGTGCTGAACACCGTTTGGATCTATATAGTTAAGGGTTCTGTAACCATTGGAAGGTGTTCCCTGTTCCGGCTTATAACTCACACTAAGTGAAGGCTTTACAACATGTCTTATTGTTCGTATTTTACTCCTTGGTCCAAAATTGAACATCCCGTAAAGCACGGTACTTGCAGACATAGATGCGGCAAAATCCTGTGTAACACCAAAATGGCTGAAAATACCACCAATATTGTCGGTTACCCTGTTTGTCTGGTCGTCGTAGTACTTATCATTCTTCTGAAAGAACCAGTTCATACCGTAGCTTACACCTGGAGAGAACTGAATGTAGTTGAAAAGATCAAATGTCGGAAGGCCTATCTGGAATGAGTGCTGCATACCGCTTCTGAATTTGGAGAGAAAATCATCCTCACCAAAATCTTTGGCTTTAAAATTGATTTTATTATCAAGGGTTGTATTGTAACTCAGAGATATACTCTCATAAAACCGCTCTTTTCCGGCTGCCTCCTTCCTCTTAAAAGGGAATATCCTGTTCATGGAGAGAGTGATATTCGGAACTGTAAAGGCGTAGGAGCTATCGAGTGAGTTTTGGCTATGGAGCATATTAGCACTTATATTGAAATTGGAGAAGGTCTTTCCGTAAGATATTGATGAAGAGATCTGATTCTGAAGACTCTGTTGAATATCATAGGAGTTAAATCGGTCGTTCATAGGAGTCGAGAAGTTTACAGATGCCCTGAAGGATGTTCCCGGTCTCGATTTAGCGTCCTGAGAGTGGCTCCACCTTACAGAGAAGTCCTTGGAGCGGTAAAAATCGGGAGAGCCCTCCTCTCCTGTCTGATTTACGGAGTAGTTCAAATTGAAGTTCCCGTCATACTTATACCTCTTCTTATATCTCGATGTCAGGAGCGCATTCCAGGAGCCTAATGAGAAGAGATCAGTTGTAAGTGTCACATCGAGATGGTCACTTAGTACAAAATAGTATCCGAGCCCTTTAAGTGCAAAACCTCTTGCGGCCTCCTCATTGAATGAGGGTATAAGAATTCCGCTCGCCCTTGTCACCTGATTGGGGACAAAGCCAAAAGGGAGAGCAAAGGGTGTCGGTACATCCTCAACAACCAGATAGGCAGGTCCAAAAACTGTGACCTTATTTGGCTGGTTAATCACTTTCGCATTTGTAAGCTGGAGGTAGAAGTGGGGATGTTCATGGTCGCATGTAGTGTATTTTCCTCCTGCTATATTGATTGAGTTGTCAGGCATCTTCTTTAGGAGTGTTCCATGAAGAAAGCCCTCTGACTCCTGAGTTATCATATTTGTAATTCTTGCCTTTCTTGACTCAAAGTTATAGTAAACAGTCTCCATAACATACTTCTCTGTCCCCTCTGTCATCTCCGGCTTTCCCTGCAGAACTCCGGATGTATCCTTAATTCCGGATGCAAAGACTGTTTTTGTATCCATGTCATAGGCCATATACTCCGACTTCAGCTCCAGGTTGCCATACTTTACACTTACATCACCGTAATAGTAAACCATCCTTTTTCCATCGGAAAAATCCTCCACAATCGAGTCTCTGGCACTTGAGAAGGCAGGATAGAGGAGAGAGCCCCGTCTTGCTGCCGAATCTTCAGGTGAGAGAGCAATTACAATAGTTGAGTCACTTTGTGAGGTGATTGTATCAGAT
>CAZCXB010000114.1:0-6285 GCA_964502485.1 uncultured Muribaculaceae bacterium
TAACTAAGGAGTATAAAAAACACTTTATACAAGGGATTATCGGTCAGAGTTACGAGACATCCACAGTATATTCTAGCTCTATATCAGGAAGGAATTTTTTCAGTCCATATCTTATTGGAGTGGGCGCGGCACAAACCAAAACTGTTTCAGGAGCAGGTGAACAGAAGTGGGCTCTCTTCTCGGCATTCACCAGGCTCAACTACCAGTATATGAGAAGATATATGGCAGGAGTAACATACCGGCTTGATGGATCATCTCGCTTTAACAGAGATAACAGATATCTTGGAACACCATCTGTTTCGCTTGGATGGAGAATAAGTGAAGAGAGCTTTATTAAGGATAACTACGAATGGATAGATGAGCTTAAGCTAAGAGGATCATTAGGTTGGTCAAGCAAAGATGGAAACTCGGGATATTACGGAGCACAAGCAACTTATGGACTTGTCACAGGTACCAGCTATGCAGGAAGCTCATTCCTGACAATGTCTCAGCCCGGGAATACCAGTCTCGGATGGGAGAAGACAGTAACATATGATATCGGCCTGGATGCAACCCTGTTCGATAGAAGAGTTGACCTTACTCTCGACTACTACTACAGAAGAACTACCGATATGCTCTTTGCATCTGATGTTCCTGCATATACCGGATACACCAAGCAAGATCAGAACATTGGTGATATGTCCAATCAAGGGGTAGAGCTAAGGGTCAATTCATTCAATATTCAGAAGAGAGATTTCCAGTGGATGACAACGCTTACACTATCAAAGAACAGCAATAAAATATTGAAACTCAATTTTGAAGGAAACCAGCTGGACCAGCTGAACACATCATTCAAGTACTATGCGGTAGGCTATCCGGCAGCACAATTCTATCTGCATCAATGGGCAGGTGTAGATCCGATAACTGGAAATCCACTTTGGAAGTATAAAGATGGCACGATAAGCTCGGTCGCCCCGGCATCTGACAACCAAACCTCTAACGATAATAAATTTATCATGGGAGTTGCAACTCCTGATTTTTACGGAGGTCTTAATAACTCATTCCTATACAAAGGATTCGAACTGAACTTTCTCTTTACCTTCTCTTACGGAGGCCGTATGTTTAACAACACAAAGGCTCAGATGATGACATACTCTACCAAAGATGCAAATAACCTGGATGTTGATATTCTTAAGTTTTGGCAGATCTACGGGCACAATACCGGAGTACCAAGATTACACAACAGCTCCATAACAGGTAACTATGACTATACAGCATCAAGCACAACCACACGTTTTCTCGAAGACAACTCCTTCATAAGGATGAAGAACATCGAGTTAGCATACTCATTACCTGAGGGTGTACTTAGAAAACTTAATGCTTTCAAACAGTTTAGAGTTTTTGTTCACGCAACCAATCTATTAACATTCACTAAATATTCCGGATTAGATCCTGAAGTGAGTGCTTTTGGATCATCTGCAACAGGTGCCGGATATGACAACCTTACTATGCCTCAAACCAGAGCATACTTGTTTGGTATAAGATTGGGATTTTAATTGCTAAAAAATAGAGACTATGAATAAGATATTTAAAACGACCATAATATTATTCACAATAGTGCTGATAGCATCATGTGATCTGAATCTTGCTCCGGAAAATGTGATGGTTGACGAAACCACATATAAAGAAGCAAGCACTGCAGAAGCTGCACTTCTTGGAGCATATACAAGACTTAATGCCAGCTTATCAGGGGCACCGACAGGGATAAACAACTATGCCAATTTCGGATATACCCTCTTCTATGGAGATTTGGGGACACCCACACTTAAGCAGAGAGACAACTCCTCTATGATCAATATGGATAGCTCCACATACAACTCTTCAGATCATGAGAGTTATATCCTCTCTATATGGAGAACAACCTATAATGCAATAGATTATGCCAATAATATCATAACAAACATTATGAAGTACGGCGACTATGACAAGAGTGTTATGGAGATGCATATAGCTGAGGCAAAATTTCTTAGAGCATACGAGTATATGCTTCTGCTCCAAATATACGGTGACGGAGCCCTTACCGGAGATATGAACGGTCTTGGATTGATTTTGCGACTAACCCCATACGAAGGATATAAGCCCCAGGATGTGGCATCAAGAGCAACGGTTGGAGAGACTTACAGTCAGATTATTAAGGATCTGAATGAGGCACTTCCTCATCTTATGGACAACAACGCCACCACTCTCGTATCACGCACCAGAGCCACCAAGAGTGCAGCATTTGCCCTATTATCCAGAATCTATCTCTATAGAGGCAGCGCAAAAAATGACCTTGCAGATATGAAGCTTGCATCCGATTATGCAGATTCGGTATTGCTTAATCCTAGAAACTACAACTTCTCTACAAGCAATACTCATCACACCTCATGGCTATTTCCTCTTAACCCTACAGGCGAGGAGACAAACACCGCAAATTACAGCGACGAAGTAATACTACTATCTCCAACTTATACAAGTGCTACTAAGTATGTAAACGGTATAGGTGCAACATTTTACAATAAAACCAGCTTCTTTGTCGATCCTCAATTTATTGAGCTTTATCCTGCCGGAGACAGAAGGGGCTATATAGATCCATCTACCTCTGTGGTATCACTTATATGGCAGGGCAGTCCCACAAGCTTCCCCAACGATATGACTTCATATAAATATAATAACGGAAGCGGATATAACAATGTGCTCTATATTAGACTATCCGAGGTTAAGTTAACCAAAGCAGAGGCATTAGCAAGGTTAAACGGAATAAACGACGAATCAATAAAACATCTGAATGATATTAATAAAAAGACATATGCAACCAAACCTGCAGACTATACCTCTGCCAGCTTTGTTACAACAGATGAATTGATAGAGAGGATATTGTTAGAGAGAATGAAAGAGCTTGCCTTTGAGGGCCATACTCGATATGACCTGATCAGAACAAACAGACCTCTGAGAGATTCATCGATTCCGGCAGAGAGAAAGATACTACCGGTTCCCGATTATGATGTGAGAATCTCCTATGGGAAGATACTTCAAAATAGAGGATATCGTTAGAATAAAAAGATCAATCGAGATATTGAATAATTTTAAAAAAAACTAAAAATAGATGAAAAGAGTCTTATTGACAATTATCTCTGTGCTGCCACTCTTTGCGGCAGCGCAGAGTTTTACCACACTTACACTTGAGAAAGCTCAGGAGAAGGCAGCTGCAGAGAAGAAGATAATTCTGGTTGATGTGACCAATGCCAGAACAATGACAGAAGAGAGACTCAATCAGGAGAGGAGTGTTTTGTCAATTGAGGGTGTTGCCGAGTTCCTGACCAATAATGTAGTAAGTATCAGAGTAGATATGGGTACAGAGGCAGGTAAGGAGTTTGCACCTCTTTTACAGATGAATATGTATCCCACTTACGCATTTCTCTTCCCAAATGGAGATATGTTAGGAGTATTAAGCCCCTTTGCTATAGCTAAGGATAATAATCTCTTTCTTGTAAAGGCAAAAGAGTACTATTCAAAAGCTTTGGAAAAGTGGAAAAATACAAGAGAGATCAATTTCAATGAGCTTGTTTTTGACAAGGCACTTGAAATGGCCAAAAGTGAGGGGAAGCTGATCTTTATTGATGCCTATACCGATAACTGCCAGCCTTGTTTGAGGATGGAGAAAAACATCTTTACCATTGACAGGGTTGCCGATTTTTACAACAGTAACTTTATCAACCTAAAACTCAACTTTGGGACTGATTATAAACATCTGGCCGACAAATATCAAACATCAGGGTATCCCTCTTTCCTCTATATTGACGGAGATGGTAAACTGATTCATTTCGAGTCCGGTTATACCGAAGCGGATGAGTTTATAGAGTATGGTAAAAGAGCACTTTCAAAAACATCAATTCAGTTCATCTCAGGTAGCTGGAGTGAGATTTTGGAACTTGCTCAAAAAGAGAACAAGCCAATCTTTATGGATTGTTATACAGTGTGGTGCGGTCCATGCAAACAGATGGCTGCTACTGTGTTCACAAATCCTAAGGTTGCAGAGTACTTCAACTCGACATTTATAAATGTAAAGTTCGATATGGAGAAGGGTGAGGGTATTGAGCTTAAGAATCAATATGCTGTGGCTGCCTATCCTACATTTCTATACATCGATAAAAACGGTAATGTACTAAACAGACTTGTAGGAGCAATGCCCGCTGAGATCTTTATCGCCAAAACTAAAGAGGGTATGAGTGAACAGGGTCTGGCAGCTATGCAAAAGAGATACTCTTCAGGAGAGAGAGGAGAGAGTTTTATTCAGGATTACATTAAGGTGCTTCAACAATCTTATATGCAAAAGGAGGCTGCTTTAGTTGTTAACGAGTATCTGACAACAGTAGATCTTCCACTATTAAAGAAGCCTGAGATGTGGCGTCTCTTTGAGTTATATGCAGATAGTCCGGACAGCGAAGCATTTAAATATGTCTTTAAAAACAGAGCTGAGTTTTATAAACTTTATGGACAGGAGATAGCAGATAGAAAATTTACCTCGGTATGGAGTAACGGAGCGCGTGCTTTTATCAAGAGAGATGGGGAGAATTTCACTTTAGACAAAAAGGGTTTTGATGGCTATATTAAACGGATGAAAAAAGAGGGGGTATCTAATTATGAGGATATCGCCATAAACGAAAAGATGACAAATGCCGAACTTCTAAAAAACTGGAGTGACTATTTTTCTCTTGCAGCATCTAAAATCAAAAGAGCCGGAGGCTTAGAGCTAATTCCTGCTCACGAGTTATTTAACTGGGGAGTTAGAATAGATGCCAACTGCAGTGATATAAAGTTGAGAGCAAAAGCATCTGAATGGTTTAAAACGATGCAACCTGTGATTATAGCAAAAGAGAAGGCGAGAAAAGAGGCTGCTGCTAAAGGAGGCTTTGTAATGGCGATGAGTATGATCAATTACGAAAAAGAGTTTGGCCGCCTTGCAGAGTCGCTCTCTAAAGAGATGGTTAAAAAATAGTGAGGTTCGGTGATACTGCCCGGCAATTAGGTTAAGTAATGTTTGCAGTAAAAAAGTTGGGCAGCACCGGCTTATATTAAGGTTAAGATTTAATAACAAAGAAGTTAAAAAGTACAATAGAATGCAAAAAACAGTAGCTAAACTTGGGCTAATAGCCCTTATTATAACCATCTTTGCCGGCACACTTGGAGCTCAGGGCAAAACCATTACCGTTAAAGGTCACGTCAAATTTGATGAGCCTAATTTTAAGATGCAGATCATTAGACAAGATGGTTCGGAGAGAGTGGTTGTAGGAGAGTTTGATATAGATGCAAATAACAACTATAACTACAGAATGGTGGTAGAGGAGCCGGGTGTATACACTCTGGATTGCAAAAAATGGGAGAGTGTTCAGTTCTGGGCAGAGGACGAAGATGTGGAGATAAATTTCAGAGGGCTGGATACAGCAAAGATGAAGATTAAGAACCCTCAATATTACAAAATCAACGGTGGTCCAAAAAATGAGGTTATGAATCATCTTAACTATCTTAACTACCAAAATTATCAGTGGATGATTGCAATATCCCAGATAACCTACAGATCAAAATTTGAGAATGATAGTGTTAAAAATGAGACTACAGGTAAGTTCTATGATTTTCTGAATGAAGATTTAAAATCGAGAATAAGAAACATTGCAGATCTTTATCCTAACAGGACAAGTATTGTTGCAGTATTAAGATATCTTAACCCGGACAGAGATGCTGCCTATATCCAAAAAATTTATGATACCATCGACTCTCTATATCCCGGTTATGCTCCACTTGCAAAATTCAGGAAAGAGCAAAAAGAGAAGAGAGAGTTTGAGTCCAGAGTTAAAATCGGATCTGTTGCTCCGGACTTTGAGTACCCTCAAGTTAATGGAAAAGCTTTAGGCCCTCAAAATTTCAGAGGCAAAGTGCTATTAATAGATTTTTGGGCATCCTGGTGCGGCCCTTGCCGTCAGGAGATACCACATCTTAAGGAGGCCTATGAGATGTTTAAAGATAAAGGGGTAGAGTTTCTGAGTGTATCTATTGATAAGGGATCACCTGAGTGGTTAAAAGCTCTCGATCAGGAGAAGATGCCATGGCCTCAAATTCTTGCACCAAGTGCAGGAAAAGAGATAACACAGTTGTATCAGTTCTCCGGAATACCTTTTATAATCCTTCTTGATAAAGAGGGTAGAATAGTTGCCAAAAACCTTCGTGGGGAAGGGCTTATTAAAGCAATTAAAGAGCAGATAAAATAGT
>CAZCXB010000115.1:0-6227 GCA_964502485.1 uncultured Muribaculaceae bacterium
GTGTAAAGAATTTTTAATTTTAATTTAGTATTGATGAAACGTTTTTTTTGTAGTTGGTTTTGCGGACTGACAGTTATCGGGACGGTTGTTTTATTTGCAAGTAGTTGTAGTAGTACGGTTAAGGACATTGATGGTAATGTCTATAAGACTGTTAAGATTGGGGATCAGCTTTGGATGGCTGAGAATTTAAGAACTACAAGATACAGCAATGGTGATGTTATTGAGACAACAGAAAATATCAGAGAGGATATCTCTGAGATCTCTGAGCCTAAGTTTCAGTGGATTGCCGGAGGAAATGATCAGTATCCTCAGGTTTATGGACGGGTTTATACATGGTATGCAGTAACTGACAACAGAAATATATGTCCGGATGGGTGGCATGTAGTTACAGATGACGAGTGGAATAAACTTGCCAACTATTTTGGTGGTTTTGCCACTTCCGGAGGTGCTCTTAAGGAGGCAGGAAATGTTAACTGGCAATCTCCTAATACATCTGCTACAAACAGTAGTGGCTTTACTGCACTTGCTGCCGGTGGGAGAAGCAGCAAAGGGGTATTTGGGGGTGTTGGCTTCTACGGAGCATGGTGGAGTATAACAAATAAAAGCGAAGAGAGTGCCGGCTATTGGCATCTTTATTACAATACTGCGGCTTTAAAGAAGACAGAATATCACAAAAAATCTGCTTTCGCTGTTCGTTGCGTAAGGGATTAAAAAAAATCAGATGAAATATTGGGTAGTTTTCACTACTTTTGCACTCAATTTATTTTTTTATGAGTGATAATAGTTTATTGTCCAAACTGTCGGGGATGAAGGAGAAGTTCGAGATGTTATCGCAACAGATTTCGGACCCGTCAGTTATGTCGGATATGAAAAGATATATCTCCCTTAATAAGGAGTACCGAGAGCTGGAGCCGCTTGTCGAGGCAGGGGAGAAATATCGTGTTCTTATTGGTAATCTTGAGTCAGCCAAGGAGATGCTGATGGTAGAGAAGGATGAGGAGATGAGGGAAATGGCTAAGGAGGAGGTTGATAAACTTGAGGAGGAGATTCCACATCTGGAGGAGGAGATAAAACTTCTGCTTATTCCTGCAGACCCACAGGACTCCAAGAATGCAATTCTTGAGGTTAGGGCAGGTGCAGGAGGTGACGAGGCCTCAATTTTTGCCGGAGATCTGTTTAGAATGTACTCAAAATATGCAGAGAGAAGAGGTTGGAAGATTGAGATTAACAGTCAGAGCGAAGGTACATCAGGTGGGTTTAAGGAGGTTATTTGCAAAGTCTCCGGTAACGGAGTGTATGGCGTTCTCAAATATGAGAGTGGAGTACATAGGGTGCAGAGGGTTCCGCAAACAGAGACTCAAGGCAGAGTTCACACCTCTGCAGCTTCGGTAGCTGTGCTTCCGGAGGCTGATGAATTTGACATAGATCTTAATATCAGTGATATTCGCAAAGATACCTTCTGTTCATCGGGACCTGGAGGTCAGTCGGTTAACACAACATACTCTGCAATCCGTCTTACGCATGCACCAACGGGCATTGTAGTTCAGTGTCAGGATGAGAAGTCTCAGATAAAGAACTACGAGAAGGCATTAGCCGAACTCCGTACACGTATCTATAACCTCGAATATGATAAATATCTGAGCGAAATCTCTGCAAAGAGAAAGACAATGGTTTCAACCGGAGACAGATCGGCAAAGATCAGAACATACAACTATCCTCAATCCAGAGTGACTGACCACCGTATTAACTATACAATGTATAACCTGCCTGTCTTTATGGATGGGGCTCTGCAGGATGTTCTTGATAATTTGCAAATTGCAGAAAATGCAGAGAGGTTAAAAGAGAGCGGTCAGTAATCACTCTTTGCAGACTCCTGTTTAACAGATACTAATGTTAGATTGTAAGTATTATGGACTATAATCAACTATATAACAATATACTGAGAAAAGGGAGCTTCCTTTGTACAGGTCTCGACTCCGACCCATCGCTTTTTCCCGAACACATCTTACAGCTTGAGCATCCGATTTTTGAATTTAACAAGGCAATTATTGATGCTACAAAAGATTTCTCTGTAGCCTACAAGCCAAACCTTGCCTTTTATGAGGCAGAGGGGGCAACCGGCTGGAGAGAGCTTGAGATGACAGTTAACTATATTCGGGAGATTGACCCTTCGTTGTTTATAATTGCAGATGCAAAGAGAGGAGATATTGGGAATACAGCAAAGCGCTATGCCAGTGCGTTTTATGACAGGATGGATTTTGATGCAGTCACTATAGCTCCATATATGGGCCGAGACTCTGTTGATCCATTTTTACAGTACAAAGATAGATGGGCAGTAATTCTGGCTCTCACCTCAAACCCCTCTGCAGAGAATTTTGAGATGATATCTATTCAAAAAGATGGCTCAAAAGATGGTGAAAGGCCGCTATATAGAGAGGTAATAGAGCAGGCAATGGAGTGGGGGAGTAAAAACAACACCATGTTTGTTGTCGGAGCAACCCGACCGGAGAAGTTAGCAGAGATACGAGAGTACTGTCCTGACCATTTTCTGCTTGTACCCGGAGTCGGGACGCAGGGAGGTACCATCGCAGATGTAGTAAAATATGGTATTAACAGCCACTGTGGCCTGCTTGTAAACGTTTCAAGAGCAATAAGTTTTGCCTGGAAAGAGGATAAGACGGGGCTATATCCCAATGGGTTGGATTTCGAAAAGGCAGCCGCTATTACAGCCGGAGAGATAGCCCGTGAGATGAAAAAATATCTTTTATGATATTAATTAACAGTTAGTTTCTCTGAAGAGTCAGGTAGTTTTGCTATAATTGTTTCACAGCCCTTTACTCTCAGCCCTTTTGTTACCTGTACTCTGGAGCCCAAAGGTAGAAAGAGATCAACCCTTGAACCGAATTTAATAAAGCCAACCTGATCTCCCTTGGCAATCTCTGAACCCTCCCTGGCATAGCAGACGATTCTTCTTGCAAGAAGACCTGCTATCTGCCTCATAAGTATAGGTGTTCCAAACCTGTTTACAACAACTGTTGTTCTCTCATTCTTCTCGGAAGATTTTGGATGCATGGCAACAAGATAGTTGCCAGGGTGGTATTTGAAGTACTCAACAGTACCATTTACAGGAAACCAGTTTACATGAACATTAAAGACAGACATGAATATTGATACCTGTGTACATTGACACTTAAGATATTCAGACTCATAAACCTCCTTAACCTGCACAATAGTTCCATCTGCAGGGGCAACAACAACAGTGTCATTCTCCTGAACCTCTCTTGAGGGCTCCCTGAAAAACCTTACTATTAATACAAAAAGAGCAAGCCCGATAGCTGCAGCAATATAGCTTGTCTTGGATAAACCCAAAATTAGAAATGGGACAGCCACTGCAACTGCTAGTATCAGGAAGCTGTTAAAGATAATTTTGTAGCCCTCTTTGTGTATTCGCATAAATCAATATAGTTTAAATCTTAGTTGCTAAAATAGTTCAAATAACTTAATGTAAGCAATTGCTGCAGGGAATGCAATAAGAGCTCCATCGAAACGGTCAAGCAGGCCACCGTGTCCCGGCATCAGACTTCCCGAATCCTTGACCCCAAAATTACGCTTAAAGAGTGATTCTGCCAAATCTCCAAGAACGCTAAAAATGAAAACGATAAGAGAGAGAGCTATAGAATGGGTTAAAGTAAGCTCTAATAATCCCGTATAGTACAGAATACCAGCGGTTATAAGTGCAGATAGTGCTCCTCCGAAAAAACCCTCCCAGGATTTTTTTGGAGAGATAGATGGAAAAAGTTTATGCTTCCCCTTCTGACCAAAAGCCATCCCAAATACATATGCCCCTACATCGCAGCTCCATAGAATTATAAATAGTGAGAGCAGGAGAGTGGGGTCGTAGAGTGAGTTCTCATTAAATATAATGGTATTGGTAAGGGCAAAAGGGAGTGATATATATAGCAGGGAGACAATCGCAAAGTTGCTTTTAATATAGTTATCTGTAGTCGCCTTCTCATAAATCACAGATATAAAGAGTGCTGACACCGGAAACACAAGTAACCAAAAGAGAGAGCTCTCTGCTCCATATCCGTAATGAATAAAGAAGAGAGAGTAAAGTGTGAGACCTGTAAAGATGGCAATACCTGAAGTAAGGCGATAAGATTTGCCAAGTGCAGTCCCAAGATATTCACGGTTCATTATAAATATGCTTACAAGCATAACTATAGCAAAAACGACAGGGCTCATAAGAAGAGACCCTGTCATTATTATCAGAAACATCACTCCACTGAGTGATCTTATTACAGTATTATTCATTATCTTTTTTTCCGTTATCAGAGTTGTCCGATTCAGGAGGTTGATTGCCAACTCTTTTTCCAAATATTGTCTCAAGATCTTCTGAGAAGATCACCTCTTTCTCGAGGAGCTGCTGTGCCAGCTTTGTAAAACCCTCCATATGAGAATTGAGAATCTTTTTTGCTGTAGCATATGATTCATCAACAAGCCTTTTAACCTCAGAGTCTATCAACTCTGCTGTTTTCTCACTATATGGTTTACCTATGTTAAACCCCGATGATTCCGATGAGTCATAGAAGGATACATTCCCGATTGAGGGGCTCATCCCCATATATGACACCATAGCGTACGCCTGTTTTGTAATCTTCTCAAGATCACTCAGGGCTCCGGTTGAGATCTTGCCGTTAATAAGCTCCTCGGCGGCTCTTCCTCCCAAGGTTGCAGCCATCTCATCCATAAGTTGCTCCGTTGTTGTAATCTGCCTCTCTTCCGGAAGATACCAAGCTGCCCCTAGGGCTCTGCCGCGAGGGATAATGGTTACCTTCAAAAGAGGATTGGCATGTGGAAGAATCCAACTTACAGTTGCGTGACCGGCTTCGTGAAAAGCTATTGTCCTCTTCTCTGCAGGAGAGATAATCTTACTCCTCTTTTCAAGACCTCCTATAATACGATCAACAGCATCAAGGAAATCTTGTTTCTCAATAACCTCCTTGTTCTTTCTAGCTGCAATAAGAGCTGCTTCGTTACATACATTAGCAATATCGGCTCCAGAAAAACCGGGAGTCTGCTTAGCAAGGAAATCTATCTCAAAACCATCTATCAATTTAAGATTTCTAAGGTGTACCTTAAAAATATCGACCCTCTCCTTAAGTTCCGGCAAATCTACATGTATCTGCCTGTCAAAACGACCGGCCCTCATAAGTGCCTTGTCGAGAATATCTGCCCTGTTTGTTGCAGCAAGAATGATTACACCGGAATTTGAACCAAACCCATCCATCTCTGTAAGGAGTTGGTTAAGAGTGTTTTCTCTCTCGTCATTTGATGAGAAGCCTGCATTCTTACTCCTTGCACGACCAACAGCATCTATCTCGTCAATAAAGACTATACATGGCGCCTTCTCCTTGGCTTGACGGAATAGATCCCTTACCCTTGATGCACCCACACCTACGAACATCTCTACAAAATCTGACCCCGATATTGAGAAGAACGGAACATTTGCCTCTCCTGCAACCGCTTTTGCAAGCAGGGTTTTACCTGTACCCGGAGGCCCTACAAGAAGAGCTCCTTTCGGAATCTTACCACCCAGATTGGTGTATTTTTTTGGGTTTTTAAGGAAATCTACAATCTCCATAACCTCAACCTTTGCCTCCTCCAGACCGGCTACATCCTTAAAAGTGATCTTAGTGTTGTTCTCCTTATCGAAAAGTTTTGCCTGAGATTTTCCGACAGAGAAGATTCCTCCACCTCCCTGGCCTCCCCCTCCCATGGTTTTGTTCATTCGTCTAAACATAAAGACCCATAGTGCTACAAGCAATATTGGAAAGAGAAGCCACTCCAAAGCCCTACCAAGGTAGTTTGTTCTCTCTTCCGATTCAAAAGAGAAGCGCTTATCTTCCGGAAGTTGAGAAAGAACCTGTTCGAACTGCTCCTCCGGGTTGAAGTTGGTAGATACAATGAAAAAGAATTGAGGCCCTGACTTAGGCTCTTTACCTCCGAAAAGCTCTTTATATTTGTATAGTGAGTCCTTCTTAATGAAGACCTCAGCCCTGTTCTGATTGGTTACATATATAATCTTCTCTACATCCCCTGTAACAACTATCTCCTCCTTAACTTTAAGCCACTCAGACTTAATAGGATCCATTTTGTCATAGGAGCTCCACATATAAGCTATGGCAGCTAACAGAACTATATATATCCATATAATACTGAATTTT
>CAZCXB010000116.1:0-6148 GCA_964502485.1 uncultured Muribaculaceae bacterium
TTCAAGTGGCTGCACAAGAGCAGATGGCCCATCTGAAATCTCTTTAGTCAACTCAATTCTAATCTCATCCTCGGCTACTATCCATGGCATTGTAAGTAAAGCCCTTAGCAACTTCTCTCTTAAATCAACTGCAGAGAGTGTACTCCGTAAAGTTAAAGAGATTACATGCTCTACTCTCTTTGGGTTGTCGGATGGTCGCGTTATTGAGCTCTTACTTAGCAGTGAGTATGGAATCCTGACACTTTCGCCCTTGGCATTGATTATCTCGGCAGAGCGGAATCCTAATCTCTTCACAACCCCCTCAGAGTATTTTGTAACTATCTGACATCCCGGCTCCAATAAATTCTCAATACGTAGAATTGTACCGGAGACAAAATCCCTTAAAAGATACCATCCCACCAAAGCTATAAGCAGTATTGCCAAAGCACCCCTTATAACAGAGAGAAGTTGTGACTCTTCCAACACTCTACCGGGAGCCCATAAAATAAGGAGTGCCCAGAGTGCCAACTCAATGAGAGGAACTAATCTAATCAGAACAGATTTTATACGCCATTTACCCGTAATTACAGGTATATATCTGTACAAGCCCCTTACAAATACAAACAAAATTATTGCTAATCCTATTATTTCTAAGTACTTCATATCAACTCAAGTGTTTTGAATTTATTTACTAAAAGAGGTTCGGTCATCTTATTCAATGAGAAAACCCCGGGATATTTCTCAGTTATTAGATCTCTGTTAAGGAGAGATTGCACAACAACAGAAACAGAGGATATATCTCTACGCAAAGTAGCGGCAAGGTGGTCAACAGAAAAACGTCTGTGAAGGATAAACTGCAACAGGCAGAGAGTCTGATCGTCCGAGAGATTCTCTACCAATGAATTACTAAACCCTACAGGTTTTGAAATATCAATTACACCACCCGAAACACTATTTATACTATCAATCCACAGAGAGATCGCATAACCCGGATTCCCCGAAGATATATTGAAGATTCTGTTAAAGAGATTTGCAAACTCCCAGTTTGTCATATCCCGCTCACCCCTTTTTCTGTAGACAAACTTCAACCCACCCGCTTTATGGCGAAGCATAATTACCTCTTTGAGATCTCTTGCAGAGAAAGGCTGACACAAAACTATATCTATCAGCCATGTATTTAGAGAGGTAAGCCGGTTGATAATCTTTAAAGCATACTTGTTGACATTGATTATAAAGAGCACCTTATCTCCATATCTCTTCATCAGCTCAATAATCCTCTCAACTACTGCAGTACCACCCTCTTTTCTCTCCCACCAAAGCTCCAAGTCGTTGATTACAATAACACTCTTCTCTGTAAAAGTGTCAAGAGTATCATCTGCAATCACACCCGAGCCGTTAAGTGAACCAATAAGCTGCTTCTCAAAGATTTCCGGATCGGAACAGCTCTGCTGAGGCGCCCTAACATTGAAGATTCTATCCGAACTGAAATGGAGCCGTGCCAGATGCCGCGAAAGAGCAGATTTGCCGGACCTTCTCTCACCGGTAACCATCAGAATACCCCTTGAGCCGCTAAAAAATCTCCCAATCGCAGCCCCTCCCTTCTCACACTCACTATCCATCCCAACCCAAAAATCCTCACCTATTCCCGAATTACCGGAAAACAGATTGTGGTAGTAGAACGGAAGAGTCTCCGAAATATTGTGCTTCTTATCCCTCTCTGCCGCATTGCCTACACCGTTTTCTGAGAGTAATGGAAATAATTCAGTACTGGATTCCAGCCTCTTAGCCCATAATAGACCCTCGCTTCTGCGATATAATAACTTTACAAAGGCATCTGTAAACTGCTTACCTGCAGAATCTGCAAATTTACTGATATGTTTAGAGAGCTTATTTCTCTCAGACATTCTCCTCCTTTTATTGATTTTTGCAGATGCCTTTTCCATAATGGCAGATTTAAGAGGGTCAAAAGCGTCCCGAAGCCCTAAGAGCATTGTATCTCTCATATGATCTGATATACCCCTGAGCCGCCCCTCCTCTCTATCAATGCTCTCCAAGAGTGATGTCAGCAGAGAGTTGCCTGAATCCTTTTCCGGATTATAGTTGGATAGTGTGAAATTGGTTAGTTTAATCGTGTTTCTGATTGAGTCAACCGCAGTTATAAGATCTCCATCAACCTGAGAAGATAGCGCTCTGATCTTCTCCCCAAGCTCGTTATTTACGTAAAATGCTGCTAATCTGCGAATATTTATCTCAATCTCTACCAAATTTTTGTCGCTCCCTAAGTCGATTATCTCCGGCAGCTCATTTCCGGAGATGGTAATTTTTGAAGGCAAATCCGAAGTTGCATCGTCAATCTCTCTTAAGAGAGAGACAAATAAATCATCCAATATAGGTGATTTAATCGCTTTCACAAGAGTTGAAACCCTTGCCTCCTCTTTGTAGTTCTCGATATCCGAGATTGACTCAACTACCGTTCGGAACTCTGTAAGATAATTAAAAACAGAGAGATCTACTCGTCGTTGTGACTCTCTTATGCTCCGGTTAATGAGTAGGGCGATGTGGTCTTTTAGTGTAAGGCAGATAAAGTCTGCAGATGTTCTGTTTGTATATCCGTCCATAAATTTGCTCCAAGAGTTGGGGAACTCTTCGAGTTTCGCTTTAATCTCTGTACTCTTTTTTGTCAGGTTGCGGTATCTGCGTGAAAGCAGATTTGCCTGAGGATTAGAGATTAATCTTGAGAGCTCCTCAATATCTGAGACAATCTCTGTAAAGATAATATCACTCTGATTGTCGAAGAACTTATCATTATTTGCCTTAAGTTCACGGAAGAGTCCGGAGGCCCTCTTCTTAAAGGAGAGTAGCTCATCTCTATCTAGCTCACTTTTGCAGAATCTCTCTGCTAATATGTGAAATGTGGTTAAAATCTCTCTTATATCAGCAAAAGAGTTTATACTCTGGAGGGTAAAATTCTCAAAGAAAAACTCAATACTCTTTAGCCTTCTGTCATAGATCAGATAACCTGCGGCCGGTTGTAACTTAATCTTAAAGCTGCTCTTCTCCTTAGATCTCCCTACACTTATTAACTTGAAAAATCTGTTTATTCGCTTTAACAGAGTTGCAGGTTTTAGTTTTAAGAGATCTTCCCTTGAGTGCATAACAGTGACTACACCGGGTAGGTTGCTGACAGCCTTTGATGTGCCGGCAAAAAAACTGGTCATTCCACTCATGAGAATCTCCTGCTCGCCTGCTACGGATTTCTCCTTATACTCGTCAATGAATCTCTGTGAGAATCCGGCAAAATCCTGAAGGATAGCGTAGAGTCTCTCCTCTCTCCTATTTTGGTCTGAGATTACATCTGCTTTTACCAACAGTTCGTGAGCACTTTTTATATCCATCTCCAACTTATCTAAGAAGATGGACCTCTCTGCTTTTATGGCAGATATTGTGTCCTGTTTAAGTTTTTGATAGATAGGGTCCAAACTCTGAGAGAGTCTGTCTATAGTATTTTTAATTTCATCCGGTCCCGTTATTTGCACACAATTTATCAGTGAGTCTTTCTCATTGTTTTTCAAGTCGCCAAGAACTCTGTCCTCTTTTGAGTTTCCGTTTTTGGGCAGCAGATCCACATCTTCAAAAGTTGAGGATGAGCGAATAAAGAGTGACGATCCGGTTTCGGAAGAGAGATCATTCACATACTCTATTATCTCTTTTGTTTTTGAGTTGTGCCAATCTGGGATCTCAACAATTGTAAGGCTGGCATCGTGAGATTCCGATCGGATTATCTGTTTATCTGTAAGTTTATCTGCATTCCCGATAACCTTTATCTCTACATCTATGCGATAACTCTCTGCCAGTTTTGAGAGTATCGAGTGGAATCTCTCAGTATTTCTTATACTTTTGTTGATTGCAAGCACTCTGATTACTGCCCTTCTCCACTTTGTATCTGCAGTAATAAACCTGATCAGATGGAGTGCAAGTGGAAGTGTATTGCCTCTTCCGCTCCACCAGACATCAATTCTTTTATAACTTCCGAATCCTCTCTCTTTATTGTAATCGAGGAAAGTGAGATTGTAATCGAGTCTCTTAAAGCTATCTATAAGGTTCTCGAATCTTTGGGGATCGGGGTTATCTTTTGGCCAACCCATCAAAATGGTATTGGGTTCGAATCCGGAGAATCCGTAAACAGTGCTGATTACGCTTATTCCGTCATAAATATTGCTACAGAGGTGTTTTCTTGTTATTATATTCCTGGTCTCTCCAACCTCCTCAAGAGTAATAGTTGCCGTCTGATCCATTAATGGATTGTCTGCCTTGCTTTTAGGCTCGTCATCCTTTGCTTCAATTAACTCAAAGTTTGTGAAGATTCCCTGTTTGCCTACGAGTGACATCCCCAGCTCTACAAGATGTGGTCGTTTTTGTGCTCCTCCACTGAAGAGAATAATATTCGGCCGCCAGTTTCTGTTATTTATCTCTCTATTGGTTAGATTTCTGAGCCCCATCTTTACAAGAGATCTCCATAAACTCGACCTTGTATCGCCGGAGTTTAGTGTTAACTCTTTGTTTTTTAGGTAGAAAAATAGTGAGAGCAAAATTAGTGTTGCAACTGCTAATGCCATGATATCTAGCTGAATCATAAGTATTATACAGGCTATGGCGCCAATTATACTTATTATCCTTGGAATTTTAAATGTTGGTCTAAAATCACTGCTGGCCCAGCTCTCTACTGCATATGTGATATTGATAAACCCGTATGTTATTATAAAAAAGATTGTTACAACTCTTGCTATTACATTCAGCTCTCCAATAAGAATCCCGGCTTGAGCAATCAGGAATGAGAATATGAGGGCATTGCGTGGTTCGTTGGACGGACCGAATCCTCTTCCCAGGAAGGATGGGGCAATTCTGTCTCTTGCTACTGCCTGCATTATTCTGGGTGCTCCTAATATGCTTCCTAGTGCAGATGATAGTGTTGCTCCGAGTACTCCGGCTATAACAAGTTGTGGAATCCAAGAGATCTTGAAGAGTATATTTGTATCATTAACAAGGAGATCGCTGTTTACAGTGTATGCTAAGAATAGAGCCAGAGCAACGTAAACAATCAGTGCTGTCACAATCGCCAATATTGTCCCTGTAGGGATTGATCTTCTTGGATCTTTGAGGTCTCCTGACATTGATACTCCCGCTTCAAAGCCGGTTACTGCCGGAAAGAATATGGCAAAGAGGGTTATCCATGGTAGTGACTCCGGCAGTGATTCCAATTGCGGTGCTGCGGGTGTGAATTCATGTCTTCCAAAGAAAACAGAGATCAGCGACAGGAGCATTATTGTCAGGATAATATACTGAGTTTTAATTGTTAGTGATGTGCTTATAAAGGTGAGTATGGTTATGGCCATCAAGATTGCAGACCCTGTAATCCTTATTGTATCTAAGGTAACTTCAAATCCGAAGTAGCTTAAAAAGACCTCTGCAAAACCTATCAGATATAGACTTACACTCAATGATAGCCCTGCAAACAGTGCCCAGCCAAGAGTTCCTCCGATAGGAAGACCGAGGCTTCGGGAGATAATATAGTAGGTACCTCCGGTCTCTACCCTTTTATCTGTAGCTATTGATGCAACGCTCAGACCTGTACTGCCTGATACAATATGTGCAACCAGTATAATACCCAGTGTTGCGATTAGACCTGCCTGCCCTACAATCCATGGCAGCCTAAGATACATTATTACACCTAAAAGTGTAAGTATCGACGGGGTAAAGACACCTCCAAAAGTGTTAAATTTTTTCGCTTTTGCCATCCTCTCTCTTTTACGATTTTTGCTCTTTTATATGAATGTCTCTCTGCGGGAATGGGATCTCTATGTTGTTTAATTTAAATGCTTTAAACACTTCATAGTAGATATCACTCTTAATAATTGCAGGTCTGTCGATATACTCCGATGTCCAAATCTGAAGCAAAAAATTGAGACTGCTATCTCCAAACTCTTCAAATCTCACATAAGGTGGCGGACTCTCCAAAACTCCGGGATGTGATTTTGCTATTGAAGTTAATAATTTAGCAACCGTTTGCGGATCTTCTTTATAAGACACTCCAACTGGTATGTTTATTCTAATATCTCTGTTATTGTGGCTCCAGTTTATTACCTGTTTGTTTATAAAATCGGAATTAGGC
>CAZCXB010000117.1:0-6113 GCA_964502485.1 uncultured Muribaculaceae bacterium
TTCCGAGCTTTCATAAAGGACTCTTGTGGGCTCACTCATTGTAGTTGAAAAATTTTATGCGCAAATTGTTTACAAAGATAATAAAATTAATTTAATTAGACATTTTATGTATCTTTGAACTCTGTTTTAACCATGAAGAAGAGGGAAAAGAGCTTAATATATCGTAGACTTTTACAGTCATACCTATCGTCTGTAATCAGCATCAGTCTTGTACTTTTACTTGCGGGCCTTACAGCACTGCTCGCTGTAAATACTAAGTCCGTTTCAGATTATTTTCGTGAAAACATTAAACTTTCACTAATCTTTAATGACAATACAGATGAGCTTGTGACTATGCAGGTATTGGAGAGCCTCAGATCCCGTGAGTATGTAAAGGAGGCACTTTATATATCTCAGGAGCAGGGGACAAATGAGATGAAAGAGATTCTGGGTGAGGATTTTCTTGAGATTTTTGAGGTAAACCCCATTCCTATATCGATTGACCTGTTTCTTAAGGCACAGTATATTGAGAGTGACTCACTTGTAAGGATTGAGAGAGAGCTGTCATCAATGCCTATGGTGCGTGAGGTAGCCTATCAGGAGTCGCTGGTAAAGATAATTAATGACAATATGGAGAGGGCGGGTGTGGTGATAGGGGTGTTTATGCTTCTTCTGCTTTTCATCTCTTTTGTGTTAATAAACAATACAATAAGATTAAACCTGTTTGCAAAGAGATTCACTATTCAGACAATGAAACTGGTTGGTGCAAGAAGGCCTTTTATCAGGAGACCTCTTTTAATTAAAGGGTTTATGCAAGGAGCTATATCCGGCGTTATTGCACTCTCAATGCTTTGGGGTGTGGTTTTTTTGATTAAAAGAGATCTGCCGGAGTTATATCTGATATTGGATGTGAAATTGATTATGATGGTCTATGCAGGGATTTTTATCGCCGGAATTCTTCTTTGCGTAATTAGTACATATTTTATAGTAAACAGGCTTGTATCAATGTCCGGTGACGATATTTATTATTAGGGTAATATACATTTTCAAATAATTAGAAATTTAAATTTTATAATATGGATTCGGGAAACTTTGCAATACCATTCAAAAACATTCGTTTTATCCTTGCGGGACTTGCCCTGATGATTATCGGATACGCACTTATGACAGGAGGCGGAACAACTGATCCTCTTGTTTTTACGGAAGAGGAGATGTTTAGCTTCAGAAGAGTTGTACTTGCTCCGCTATTTATACTTGCAGGGTTTGTTGTGGAGATATTTGCCATAATGTACAAACCTAAAAACTAATGAGCATCTTAGAGGCAATAATTCTGGGGCTTGTTCAGGGGCTCACAGAGTTTCTGCCCGTTAGCAGCAGCGGGCATCTTACAATCGGAAAGGAGATTCTTGGAATTGAGAGCAGCAATCTTTCATTTGAAGTAGCAGTTCATGCTGCTACCGTCTTGAGTACAATTGTAGCTTTCAGGAGGGATATCCTCTCGCTTATTCAAGGGGTCTTTAAATTCAGAATCAATCAAGAGAGTGAGTATGTATTTAAGATTATTGTGTCGATGATTCCAATATTTATCGTAGGGTTTTTTCTTAAAGATTTTGTAGAGTCTCTTTTTGGTTCCGGACTTATGATAGTGGGAGTCTCGCTTCTTGTAACCTCCTCTCTGCTCACTCTTTCTCAAAAGATAAAGCCAAAAGAGAGAGAGCTGAAAAAGTCTGATGCATTCATTATTGGGGTAGCTCAAGCTCTTGCGGTACTTCCGGGGCTTTCAAGATCGGGTGCAACAATATCTACAGGTTTGTTGCTTGGAGTCAAAAGAGAGGAGATAGCAAGATTCTCTTTTTTAATGGTTTTGGTTCCTATTTTGGGAGAGGCAATACTTGAGCTCTTCTCGGGAGAGTTCTCATCTACAGCTGCAGGAATCCCCTCTCTCTCTCTATTTGCTGGTTTTATCGCCGCTTTTATCTCCGGACTCTTTGCATGTAAGACAATGATTGCTCTTGTAAAAAAGGCAAAGCTGACCGGGTTTGCAATATACTGTGCTATTGCAGGTTCTTTAAGTATTATCTACTCTCTGCTTTTTTAAATAGGGCTAATGACACAAGAAAAGGCAAAACATCTGCACTTTTTTATTTCGGATGTACATCTGGGGTTAAAGGGGTTTACTCCTCTTGAGAGAGAGAAGAGCTTTGCCTCATTTCTCGCAAATCTCCCTGCAGAGACTGCAGGAGTCTATCTTCTGGGAGATATCTTTGATTTTTGGTATGAGTATAAATATGTTATCCCAAGGGGCTTTACAAGGACACTTGGTGCTCTCTCATCACTATGTGACAGAGGGGTCAGGGTATGTTTCTTAAATGGTAATCACGATGTATGGACCTATAACTATCTTCAAAATGAGATAGGTCTTGAGATGCTTGAGGAGATGACAATAGTGGATATTGAAGGGTGTCGCTTCTGTCTTGCTCATGGTGATGAGCTTATCGGGGACTCATCTCACCTCTTTTTGAAGAGAGTATTCAGGAGCCGTACTCTTCAAAGGTTATTCAGCTCCATTCATCCTCGGTGGGCATTCGGACTTGCCTCGCGATGGTCAAGACACAACAGGCTCTCATGTGGAGATAACTTCACTTTTAGGGGAGAGAGTGATCCTCTCTATGACGTTGCCTCAGAATTTGAGAAGAGAAATAGGGTAGATCACTTTATATTCGGGCACATGCACACTCCCGGCAACAATATCACTCCGGGCGGTGCGGGGTTTTATATATTGGGAGAGTGGATTAATGGCTGTGATTACCTGGTGTATAACTCAAATACTAATAAACTGGAGTGGGGAAAAGGGTGTAAGCCCAAGTAAAGATTGGGCTAAAAAATAGAGTAGTAGAGATAATCAAAAGTTCCCCTTTTATACATAACCACCAGCTCCTCGGTTAATCTGTCCTCGCCGAATCTGTCATATGGTTTTTTAAGATCCGATCCGAATATTTTTGCAATTCCCTGCCAGAACCCTGCTGCTGCACCCCCACGGTAGTTTTTGATTATATAAAAGGAGCTTTGGCCAATCTCCCTGTCTACAAGTTTAAGCAGCAACCTACCCTGAGAAAATGTCATCTTTCTCAGTGGCTTTTCAAACTCATTAAAGAGGTTTGCCTCGAACTGTTTAATAAAACGTTCTCGCTCTCTCGAATTGAATTTTGAGGAGAGGAGAATGCTGTCGGCCTCTTTCACCTTATCCCTTGCTATGAGAGCGTAGGGGTATGTTTTTTTGAAATTATAGACTAAACGGTAGAACTCCCGCCACTCACGTCCCTTTTTTCTGCTTTTATCCCAGCTGAACAGGTAGGCCTCGGGCATATTGATATAATAAACAGTATCTCGACCATCAATCTTGTATCCCACAGTATATCCCTTCTCCTGAGATGAGAGGTTACCGGAGATCAGGAGGAGAAACAGAGGTGTAAGAAGGCAGAATAAAGAATTTCTCATAAGAAACAAAATTATCTCTTTTTTTTTGTTTTGTTCAAGAATCAGACCAAAAACGTTATATTTGGTCTAAATTATTTAAACTATGCTCTCTTCTGTCTATGGTCCATGGACCCTTTTTACAGATATAGGACTTATTTTTGGTCTTATTCTTATCGGGAAACTAATTCGGGTTAAGGTAAAATTTATTCAAAAACTCTTTATTCCTCCATCACTTATCGCAGGTTTTCTGGGTCTTGCGGCAGGACCTAACGGGTTTGACATTCTTCCCTTCTCCGACCAGCTTGGGACCTATGCCGGAATACTGATTGCACTTGTTTTTGCTGCATTGCCGCTATCATCTCCAAAGTTCTCCTTTAAGGAGGTCTCCGGAAGAGTGGGTCCTATATGGGCATATGCACAGTTAGGGATGTTGCTCCAATGGTCAATTATGGGACTCTTCGGGCTATTTGTCCTTAATATAATATGGCCCGAGCTTAACTCTGCGTTCGGTATTATGTTACCGACCGGTTTCTATGGAGGTCATGGCACAGCAGCTGCTATCGGAAGTGCCTTTGATGGTCTTGGATGGGACGAAGCAAAAAGTCTGGCAATGACAACAGCTACAGCTGGAGTTGTAATTGCCATTATTATGGGGCTGATTATGGTTAAAAAGGCTGCACGAAGAGGCGATACCTGCTTTATTAAAGATTTTGCAGATCTTCCTGACGATCTTAGAAGTGGACTCACTCCACCGGAGAAGAGAGAGAGTGCCGGTATGAGTACAACCTCCTCCATATCTATAGACTCCCTCGCATTTCACCTTGCCTTTGTATTTATTGTTGCGCTTATTGGTTATATGCTTAGCCAGGGGGTAAAGTACTACTCTCCAAAACTTGAGATCCCGGTCTTCTCTGCCTCATTTATAGTAGGGCTTATCTTTAAGAAGATCTTTGATGCCACAAAGGTTTCTGACTACATCTGCCCTGTACAGACATCAAGACTAAGCGGGACATTTACAGATCTGTTGGTTGCATGTGGAGTTGCATCCATAAAGCTGAGTGTGGTGGTAAAGTATGCACTCCCACTTATAATCCTTATTGCTGTTGGTGTCGCGGTTGTTTGGGCAATTACATTTATTTTAGGCAGAAGGTTGTGTAAAACCTTCTGGTTTGAAAGATCGATCTTTGCCTGGGGCTGGTGGACAGGAACTATGGCTATGGGAATTGCACTTATAAGAATTGTGGACCCAAAGATGGAGAGCAAAGCAATGGATGACTATGCATTAGCCTATCTCCCGATTGCTCCTGTAGAGATTCTCATAATCACCTTTGTTCCGGTTCTCTTTATGAACGGACTGGGAATCTGGATGCTTCTTGCAGCTTTAGCTGCATCTGTGCTCATAATCCTGCTTGCCAAACGAATGGGTTGGTGGATATCACCGACAAAAAAAGGCATTTAACCTCAATATATATGAGAACTATTCCAATTGCTTTATTATCATTTTTTATCTCCCTGCTGGTTATAACCCCTGTAATGAGCCAGGGGGTGAGACAATCGCAAAAAGCTCTGGAAGAGCAGGCGAGTATAATTCATAAGAGATTTCTTACAATAGATACCCATAATGACACGGCACTGCATATAAATAATCCTGATGCTGAATCAAGAATTACCAAAGGGCAGGTTACATTTCCAATGATGAAGGAGGGGGGGCTGGATGCTGCCCTCTTTGCCATATTTATCTCTCAAAAGGAGAGGGATGACGCCTCTCTTAAAGTTGCAAAAGAGTATGTTATAAATCAATTGTCGGCATTCAGAAAATATGTGGAGAGCTATCCGGGAGTCTCAATTGCATACTACTCGGGAGATCTTCTAAGAAATAAGAGAGAGGGCATAACATCTGTAATGCTTGCAATCGAAAACGGATATGCTATTGCTAAGGATATCAGAAATCTCGAGTTGTTCAGAGATATGGGGGTGAGAGCAATAACACTTTGTCACAACCTTAATAACGATATATGTGATGCCTCAATGGATAAGACCCCGGAGCACAATGGCCTCTCTCAATTTGGTATAGAGGTGGTTAAGGAGATGAACCGTCTTGGTATAATAATCGATCTTTCACATGCTTCCGTAAAAACCGTTATGGATGTTGTCAAGGTGAGTAAATATCCGGTAATGGCAAGTCATTCGGGAGTATATTCTATAAAGAATCATAATAGAAACCTTAGAGATCATGAGATGAGGGCAATTGCAGATGCAGGAGGTCTTATTCAGATTGCCACAGGCCGTTTTTTTCTCTCGGAGCTTCCCAAAGACTCGGTTACAGTAAGCCATATTGCAGACCATATAGATTATGCCAGGAGCATAGTAGGCATAGATCATATTGGTCTGGGCACAGATTTTGATGGTGGAGGCGGAGTTGTAGGTCTTGAAAATGCTTCAAAGATGAAAAACCTTACCATTGAGCTACTGAGAAGAGGATATACAGAGAAGGAGCTGGAGAAGTTCTGGGGAGGCAATTTTATTAGATTTCTGAAACTTCAGAATTTGTAAATATTTTTCCACATACTTTTGCACATTTAATTTTTTTGGTATATTTGCATCCCGCTAAATATGCATTCAATATGCTTATTTAATTAAGGGACAGGGATTTAACC
>CAZCXB010000118.1:0-6085 GCA_964502485.1 uncultured Muribaculaceae bacterium
TAATAATATTTTACCATGGTAATAAAGAGATTACTTTCACTTCTGCTCGTTTTATCTCTCTCTAACAGTCTGTTTGCTCAATCAGATATAAAAAAATGGTCTATTGCAATTCATGGTGGTGCAGGTGGAGCTCCCTCCTCTATGACCAGCGAGAGAAAAGCAGAGTATGAGAAGGCTCTGCTTGAAGCAATCTCAATTGGAGAGGAGATGTTAAAACAGGGTTCAACTGCTCTGGATGCGGTTGAGAAGGTTGTTATTTTCCTGGAGAACTCCCCACTTTTTAATGCAGGAAAGGGTGCTGTAAAAAGCATTGACGGAATACATGAACTTGATGCCGCAATTATGGATGGCTCCAATTTAAAAGCGGGAGCTGTTGCAGGATTACGTGATATTAAAAACCCTATAAAAGCTGCCAGACTTGTGATGGACAGTACTGCACATGTACTGTTAATCGGAGAAGGTGCATCATTCTTTGCAAAATCCATGGGCCTGGAGGTTGTAGAGAACAGCTACTTCTCAACAAAACAGAGAGATGAGCAGTTTAAAAGAGTAAAGGATAGAGAGGAGAGGGAGGATCCCAGGGGAACAGTCGGATGTGTTGCACTTGATATTTATGGAGATCTTGCAGCTGCTACCTCAACGGGTGGAATGTCCGGCAAAAAGTGGGGTAGGGTTGGAGATGTTCCTGTAATTGGAGCGGGAACATATGCAAATAACAGTACAGTAGCTATATCAGGAACCGGTCACGGTGAGTACTGGATAAGAAGAGTGGTTGCATTTGATATATCTGCGCTAATGGAGTATAGAGGCATGACACTTGAAATGGCTGCCAATGAGGTGATTTTTAACAAAATTACCCCAATGGGTGGCTCCGGGGGAGGAGTAATTGCAATAGATAAAGAGGGAAATGTGGTTTTTACTTTTAATACAGGATTAATGCACAGAGCATGGTCAAAATCTACTGGGGAGTATGGAGTTGGGATACTAAAAGGAGAAGAGAGAACATTTAAAAGGTAATTATATGAACTTAAAGTTTAAACCCGGACTTCTGACTAAAATAGTTGTTGCAATTGTTCTCGGAATATTCTCCTCTCTGTTTTTTCCTCTTTGGCTTGTAAGGTTTTTTGTAACATTTAATGGCCTGTTTGGCAATTTTCTCTCCTTTATAATTCCATTGCTAATTCTTGGACTTGTTGCTCCAGGTATTGCAGATTTGGGTAAGGGTGCAGGTAAATTACTTTTTGCCACTGCATTGATTGCTTATGTATCAACACTTATCGCAGGTTTTTTCTCATACTTTACAACAGCATGGGCTCTGCCTGTTTTACTTAATCCATCTGATTTGCAAAGCGATAAAGTGATGGGTTTCTCAGATACTGTTTTATCGCTCTTCACAATTGATATGCCTCCTCTAATGGGTGTTACAACAGCTCTTGTTTTAGCATTTATTGTGGGCTTGGGAGTTGGAGCAGTGGATGGAGTGAAGCTTAAAGCTGCTCTTGGAGAGTTCAGAGATATAATAGTATTAATTATTAAAGAGGTTATTATCCCTTTTTTACCTCTATATATCTATGGTATATTCTTGAAAATTGGAGCGGAAGGCCAGGTTCCTGTTATTCTTGGTCTCTTCCTTAAGGTAATAGTTGTGATATTTGTTATGCACATTCTACTACTCCTATTCCAATTTACAGTTGCGGGGATTGTCTCCGGAAAGAGCCCTTTTAAGGCACTCTTTACCATGTTACCTGCATATATGACAGCACTTGGAACTCAGTCTTCTGCTGCTACAATTCCTGTAACGCTAATTCAGGCAAAAAAAAATGGTGTAGATGAAGAGATTGCAGATTTTGTAATTCCACTATGTGCTACAATCCACCTTTCGGGAAGTATTCTAAAAATTGTTGCATGTGCATATGCAATTATGTATATGACAGGAATGAGTGCTGATATCACTATGTTTTCCGGTTTTATTATGATGCTTGGAATAACCATGGTTGCAGCACCCGGAGTTCCCGGTGGTGCAATAATGGCTGCAATAGCTCTTCTTCAGTCAATGTTGGGATTTGACGAGACTCTTACCGGGTTGATGATTGCACTCTATATTACGATGGATAGCTTCGGAACGGCCTGTAATGTTACAGGTGATGGTGCAATAGCATTGATTATTAATAAAATATATAAAAAATCTTCAGCTAAATGAAAAAAATTGCACTTCACTGGCAAATACTGATTGCTATTGCTCTCTCCATACCTTTTGGTATTTTCTTTTACGAGATTGCTCCTTCAATAAAATGGATTGGAGATATTTTCATAAGGGCATTAAAGATGATTGCCATTCCAATTGTCTTCTCCTCTCTTGTTATGGGTGTCTCAAGTCTGGGGGGATATAAGGATCTGGGCAGACTTGCCGGAAAGACAATGTCCTTTTATATTATAACAACTGCACTTGCTGCCTTGATAGGCGTTCTTATTGTAAATCTTGTAAAACCGGGAATCGGAGCTGATCTTAGTCTAAGTGAGACAATAACAGACCTTGCTGTCTCAAAGATGACATTTAAAGATCAGATAGTAAGTATAGTGCCGCAAAATATATTTGAAGATCTCTCAAAAGGCAACCTTTTGCCGGTTATCTTTTTTGCAATCTTCTTTGGGTTTTTTATTACTAAAGCATCAAAAGAGGCACAACTTAATCTTAGTGAGTTGTTTAAGTCTGCTTTTGAAGTTTTTATGAAGATGACACTATTTATTGTTCGCTTTACACCTCTGGGCGTATTTGCTATTGTGGCTAATATTGTTGCTGATCAGCAGGGTGACCCAGAGAAGCTATATAGAATAGTCAGTAGTCTTGGACTATATACAATGGTTGTGTGGATTGGTTGCCTTATTCATGGAGGATTGGTGTTGCCATCGATAGTCTATACACTTACTAAGCTAAATCCTTACAAGCACATTAAGCAGATGTCACTGCCCCTTTTGACAGCATTCTCAACATGTTCGTCTGGAGCAGCACTACCATTTACCCTAAAGGAGTCACAAGAGAAGACAGGTATCTCTAACAAGATTGCCAGCTTTGTTCTACCGTTGGGGAGTACGGTAAATATGAATGGTACAGCTCTTTACGAAGGAGTAACTGCAATTTTTATTGCTCAGGCATATGGAATAGACCTTACTATTGGAGCTCAGTTTGTTATTATTTTAACCTCAGTGCTTGCTGCCATAGGCTCGGCCGGGATACCTATGGCAGGGCTTGTTATGATTGCTGTAGTACTGAGCGTAGTGGGGCTACCACTTGAGGGTATCGGATTAGTTTTGGCTGTTCAGCAGTTATGTGATATGATTAGAACTACTGTAAATGTCTATGGTGACACCTGTGCAGCAGTTGTTGTTGCTCACTCAGAGGGAGAGAAGTTAAACCTTTAAACTCCTTCCTGATTGTTCTATCATAGCCTTTACTCTGTTCTTAAAATTATCATTGGCTAACAGATCCTCAATATTTAGATGCATTCTATACCTCCAGTAGTGTTTAGGGTTTGCAGGAATATTTATTCTTTCACTATTGGGGTTCTCTCTTCTTAAATCAGGGAAAATTGAGAGCCAGTCCTGAAGCGGGAGTATTGTGAGCATTGAGGGTGAGTTTAAGTGTTCATCTACTATCCTGTTGCATAACCACGGTTCACAGAAGTGAGGTGGCTCTCCCTCATATCCCAATATATCTCTGTAGTAACTGCTGCTTTGACTGCGATCCTCTTCCCACCAGCCTCTTAGAGTGCTTGTATCGTGGGTTCCTGTTGTACAAACAGATAGATATGGGTATTTTCTTGGAATTCCGAACTTATCCTTTGGGTCCTTTGGCATTCTCTGAATCTCAAGCGACATAATTCTCAATTTCTCCATCGCTTTTGGCACGCATGCCGGTATCATGCCAAGATCTTCTCCACACACAAGCATTCCGGTGGATGAGATGAGTGAGGGGAGTCTCTTCATTGCATTATAATACCAATAGTTGTCATTTTTCTCATAGAAAAAGTGGTTATACACTCTGTTGTAACACTCTTTCTGATAATCGTTTAATCCATTATACGATTTAGTGAACTGAGACGAAATTCTTGGATGAAATCTTGTTTTGTCATTTTTATCAGGAAGGAAAAGGAGCTCTGTACATAGGTTTAGCAACTCCTGTTTAAAGCTGATATATTCAGAATCCGGATTGTTTATAAAGAGGTCCTCAATCTTTCTCTGGGTGTTGAAAATCTCCTTAAGTTGGTATCTTCCATCATATAACGGTTCAAGGAACTCACCTTTAATCTTCTCCTTGCTTTCACCGAAATAATCAAGAAGAGTTGAATCAGTTATAAAAGGCATCGTATCTCTTTCATAATTAAACTCGTAACCGAAAGATCGTATTTCATCTTCGCTTAGAGGTAATGCAGGATTGAAAGTGCCCATTAACCCCTCGGTAGAGTTAACAGGAATTTCCCAGATTCTGAAGAAGCCAAGGATATGATCAATTCTATAAGCATCAAAATATTCTGCCATCTTGGCAAATCTTCTCTTCCACCATCTGAATCCATCTCTCTCCATAATATCCCAGTTGTAGGTTGGAAAGCCCCAGTTTTGTCCCTTAACTGAAAAATCATCCGGTGGTGCACCTGCCTGTCCATCAAAGTTGAACAGATGGGAATCTACCCATGCTTCAACCGAGTTTTTGTTTATCCCTATCGGGATATCTCCTTTTAAGATGATCTTCTTGCTGTTTGCATATTCATGAATGAATGAGAGCTGTTTATGAAGATGAAATTGAACATAATAATGGATGGCTATCTCTTTGAAAAACTTACTATCTTCTGATGTTAATGCTATAATCTCATCGTGATTAAAAATTGAGTATTTTGGCCATGTTCTAAAATCGGCACTTTTGTATTTGTCTCTAAGATAGCAAAATGCAGCGTAAGGAGTGAGCCACTCTTCGTTGTTTTTGAAAAAAGTTCGAAACTCTTTTGATTTGAGTACCTTATCACCCTCTTGTTTGTATATCTCCCTTAGATATGACCACTTAAGATTTGCTACTGACTCATAATTTATCTCTTCCAGACTGTTTAGTTTCTTTACCTTTTTCATATGTCTCTCCCGGAACTCTCTCTCTTTAACAACTCCTGTCATTTCGAGATTAATATACAAAGGGTGCATCGCATAGATTGATATCGCCCCATAAGGGTATGAGTCAACCCAGGTGTTTGTCATTGTTGTATCATTTATCGGAAGAATCTGTAGAACATTCTGGGATGTTTGGGATAGCAAATCAATAAACTCTTTCAAATCTAAAAAGTCTCCAATTCCGCTACCCCTCTTTGTCCGTAATGAAAAGAGAGGTATTGCTGTCCCTGAAAGGCGCGGTCTTGGTGATGGAAGATTAACAGAGAAGTGATTTACATAGATTTTTGATCTATCTTTCTCTCCAATTTTAGGAAGAACTCTATTCTCTCCACTCTCCCAAATAAATCCGTTGGAGTTATCCGGGTTTGTCATCAATACAAATTTGTATTCACAACCATCAGGAAGGGTGCTTCTATCTGTTGTAAAGTACCACAACCCATCTTCTCTCTGAACCATATTTGGCGCCTTTTTCAAGTCCCAGTTGCCGAGGATATCACAGCTTCCGCATATAATAAGTTCTGTTCCAGAAGAGAGATTATTTGCCGATACAGTTAGTGTAATCTCTCCGGGAGTGAATTGTGACATTTTACCTCTGTTAAAAAAGACCTTTTTGAAAGCATCAGATAGGTAAGGTGTCTCGTCATTATAGATCCTCCACTGATCGTATACCCTATAAGAGCCTCTTGCCTCATGATGAAATTCTCTTGGAGGACCCGCTTCAAATATCAGCTCACCATTTATATCTTTCAAAATATAAGAGTAGGTGAATGAGCAGGGAGTTTTCAAATTCAGCTCAAATTGCCAATTGTCATTAATGTACTGCATTGATTTATAGTATGCATCTCCTGTTCCTCTTAGCTCGGGAATTGAACCGGTAATTAAGACCTCCTGACCAAAATCGGTGTTGTAAGGTATTGATAAATGTACTTTC
>CAZCXB010000119.1:0-6071 GCA_964502485.1 uncultured Muribaculaceae bacterium
CACTATTATAATGTTTTGCAAAATAATCCGAGAGGTGAAAACTTCCGCAAAGCGGTAACCTTGCCAAGGGTTGTGGACCTTGCATCCGTTTGTGGCTAGGAGTTACTTTTTAACAACTTTGTCAGTTCCCACGCTTGAACGTGGCGGATTCCTTGATTAGATGGCATATTTACATCGTCAAGTGATACGACATATTTTTCGTAATTGTCTTGAATAGCTTCCAAAGAGGCGTACTCACGTCGCGCAGTTTGCTCATCTGTAAGAATATATGCTACTTGCAGATATATAACTCTGTCGCCTTTTTTTGCTACAAAATCGACCTCTTTATCCCGCATAGCGCCCACATAAACCTCGTATCCGGTTCGACGAAGCTCCAAATAGACGATATTCTCTAATTTGTATCCGAGGCCATAACCAAACCCGGGATAGAGATAATTCATAAACGAAAGGTCGTTGATGTAATATTTGCAGATGCCGGAGATTGTCTCTTTACCTCGGATGTCATAACGCTCGACTCGATGAACAAGAAACGCATTCTCTGTATATCCGATGTAATTGGCAACTGTATCGTAAGTTGTTTTACGCCCGTTACTTTTGAAATAGTTAGCAATATTGTTTATTGACATTAAAGTTGAAGCATTGTTGACCTGATATATGAATATCTCTTCCAATAACTTTGGGTCCTTGATGCTGTGTCGTTGGATTATATCTCTAAGCAGAACAGTATCTTTTATGGCAGATATATAGTTGCGTTTTGTCTCGTCGTTCGCAAGGATAAAAAGTTCCGGCAATGCTCCGCTCTCCATATATTCCAGATAACTTTGTTTCCCGGGATCCTTTTTAGTTATGCCTGTATATTCAGAAAAACTGAACGGGAGTATCTCAAAATTTAAATATCGTCCGGAAAGCAGTGTAGCAAGCTCTCCGGATAACATTTTTGAATTAGACCCACTTATAAATATCTCATAACTATCTACATAATCTTGTGAATAGGAGTTTACGAATTTTTCCCACTCCCGGATGTTTTGTATCTCATCAATGAACAACCAAATTTTCCCGGTGGGTTTGAGTCTCTCTCTATAGAGTTTCACCAAAGAGTCCAGCTCATTATAGTCATTTATAAAGTCGAAATCTGTAAACTCTTTATTAATATAGAGGATATTATGCAGATTTACTCCCTCTTCTATGAGCCGATGTGCAATTTGACGTAAAATATAACTTTTACCTACACGGCGTTGCCCGACAAGTACTTTAATCAACCTATTACCGGTCGAATCAAATATCTTATCTGTATAATCTTTACGAGGAAAACCAAGTTCAGGAACATTGCCATTCCAGAAATTATACTTTTCTAAAGCTGCGAATTTATCTTTCATACTCGAATTATTTCACACAAATATACATTTATTCTTTTATAATCGAACAATATTGTAGGGAGATGGGGGGACCTTGCCAAGGGTTGTGGCAATTTAAAAAATTCTTGCATGTATTATATATTTTATTTAATTTAGAGACTTTACTGCAAGAACGGTAATAATAATGAAGAGAATTGGCATGTGTTCTTCTTTAAAGTCTGCAGACCAAGCTGCTTTTGCAGAAATAATAAATCAGTTATCAGTAGTTGTAGAGAGTATTATTAATCGGCTAGTTACTGAAACTGCCGGTAGATTCGATGATATAAATGTATAAGTAATTTCAATAACAACCGGACAATACATCTTCTTAAATGCTTATCCCCTTTAGAGTATCGGGCAGGGCACGCAGAAAGTCAGCGAAAAAATAAAAGAGATCTTATGGACCTCTAAAAGGAAAAGGCTTATCCTGAATAATATCTAAAAATTGCTCCTTTTTTACTGCAAAACAATAATAATATTTCAAATGAAAACTTTATTACACATATTTTTAATAGTTTCAATTTTAGCAACTTGCTGGAATTGCAGCAAAGATGAAGGCGGTGTTGGAACTATTCAGTTCCGGATGACTAATCCGATAACAACAAAATCTCTAAGCGATCACAAGGGTAACTCACAAAATGCGCCTTATGTAAACCCGGATCTTACCGGAGATGTTACTCAGACAACTACAACCACTCTAAAATTTTGTGTTGGTGATGTTTGGGTATCAACAGGCGAGGTTACAGCTGGGAATAAAGATAATCTAACCTGGGTTAGACTCACAAGTTCAACAAACCAAGAATTAAAGTATTTCGAAGATTACACATTTCCATCGGTTGAGATTCCTGCCGGAACCTATAAAAGTATTAAGATTACCTTTAAAAACAGATGCTATCGCGTTGTTGCACTTAATTCTGACCCAACAGTTAAATATGAGCTGTTCGAGACTATGGGTAGCTATGACGAACCCTGCAATGAAGATGATGAGAGCTGGGTTGATGCAAACTACTTTACAGAGCATGGTAACCATAGGATTGTAGATGGAGAATTTAAGACAGTTAGTCCTGGAGAGAAACTTCGTGGGTTCACTATTGAATCTGGTAAAACAGTTAATCTCACCTGGAGGCTGGGTGCAGGGGCAACAGAGACCTGTACTACCTCTCTGCTTGATTTAAACAAAAACAGAAGATGGGACTGTGGAATAGATAATATAGCAATTACGTGCCCGCCATCTGTTAAATATATGTGGGATTTTGTTGTAAACTAACCTTGGCAAGGGTTGTGGACCTTGTGTACTTTTGTGGATCTTTGTGGATCCTAAGACTAATATTTTAAAACAATGTTAACAAGTTTAGCTTTTATCTGTATTGTTGCGCTGTCGTTGGGGTATATCTTCAACAAGCTACATCTGCCCTCTTTAATAGGTATGTTGCTTACAGGCATTATTTTAGGGCCGTATGTAGCCGATGTCATCTCTCCGTCACTGCTCAATATTTCGGTTGAGCTCAGGCAGTTTGCATTGGTTATTATTTTGATGCGTGCCGGACTTGCTCTTGATATCAATGAGCTAAAGAGAGTTGGCAGACCCGCTATCCTGATGTGTTTTGTCCCTGCTTGCTTTGAAATTGTAGGGATGATTCTGATTGCTCCTCCGCTGCTTGGGATCTCCCTTATAGAGGCTGCAATTTTGGGTAGTGTAGTGGCGGCTGTATCTCCGGCAATCATTGTTCCAAAGATGATATATCTGATAGAGAATAATATAGGCACAAAGAAAAGTATTCCGCAGATCATTATGGCGGGTGGTTCGGTGGACGATGTTTTTGTGATTGTCCTTTTTAGTGTCTTTACTACACTGGGATTAGGGGGTGAGGTATCTGCCTTTAGTTTTATGCAGATTCCGGCGGCAATCATTACTGGTTTGGTGATTGGCGTAGGGACGGGTTGGATGATGTCGTTATATTTCAAGCGATTTCATATGAGGGATTCTATAAAGCTGATTATTTTGGTGAGTGCTTCCTTCCTCTTTATTGCGTTGGAGCATCAAGCAAAGGAGTTTGTCCCTATATCCGGTCTGCTGGCTGTGATGGCAATGGGGGCTACAATCTACAAAACTTACCCTGTGCTGGCCAAGCGTATCTCTCCTAAGTTCTCTAAGCTGTGGGTGGCGGCCGAGATTATTCTATTTGTGATGGTTGGAGCGGCGGTTGATATAAGATTTGCGGCGACAGCAGGTCTTGCTGTTGTTGCTGTTTTATTTTTTGTGCTGATTTTTAGAATGGCAGGTGTTCTTGTAAGTATGATACGAACTTCGCTCACCTTTAAAGAGCGTCTGTTTTGTATGATTGCCTATCTGCCAAAAGCCACTGTGCAGGCGGCTATCGGATCGTTGCCACTGGCTATGGGATTGCCGTGCGGAGAGATTGTTTTAACGGTTGCAGTAGTGGCAATTTTGATAACAGCACCTCTGGGTGCATTCGGTATTGACATGACATACAAAAAATTACTGATGCACGATGGCAAAAAACCTCACATTGCCGAGAAAATACCCGCTGACAATTTTGAGAAAGAGTTTTAGGAGCCAACCTTGGCAAGGGTTGTGGACCTTGCCAAGGGTTGTGGACATTTGTTTTTTTGAAAAATATTGTTATCTTTATAAGATATTTAATTAGTGCTCATGTACTTATATATGATAACTTTAAACTTATTTACTATGAAAAAATTACCTACTTTTATTTTGGTTTTATTACTGATATTCGTTACAAACACTCTTTTTGCTGTTCAGGTGGGCGTAGCTGCAAATCCTAATTCCACCGGGCCTAGGGATAATTGCAGATACACATTTTATGAGACTACGTCCTCCGGTGAAATAGTTATTCTTGCTACCGGTTTTGGCCCCTGCCCTAAGTGGTCAGATTATGTAAAGGGATTTGTGAATGATTTCTCTTCAAATACCGAATTATCAAAGGCACTTCTTAAGGCCGGGTATAAGAAAAATGATTTGAAAAGTTTTGTCATTCCAAATTACGATCCTGTGAGTCAGACAAACGAGAAGAGAGATGCCAGAAAAACGAAATGATTAACCTAAATTTTTTAACTATTTAATTATGAAGGCTAAGTTTTTTTTATTAGTTATCCCTTTTATTCTGCTTTGCAATATTGCTATCGCAGCTAAGGTGAAGATTGAGGTAAAACCACATCAAAATCCTGATGGGGTACGTTCGGGAAATTGTGTTTATATTGCATATGAGTTAGATGGGAATGGGAACAGGATTCATTTGGCTACTGCAATTGGACCTTGTCCAACTTATTCAAAGATCGCAGGTCAGTTTATTGTTGATTTCTCAAAGATTCCTGAGATGTCTAAGGTGCTGATAAAAGATGGGCACAAAAAGGGTGATCTCAAAGAATTTGTTTTAAAGGATTACACACCTCCCAAAAAAGATACCAGATAAAAGAGGTGAACCACAAACCTTGCCAAGGTTTGTGAACTAAAACAGATAGCATGAAAAACTTCAACATTGTTAGAGAGACAGATTGTGGGGGTGATCCTGTAACTAATATGATTATCAGGAGAAAGATCGGCGAGTGGGCGGCTTCGGTGCCTAATCATCCATACTCCAATTTATCTGACTTAATTGAGTATAAGGCGTTGTGGTATCGTCCTTCATACTCCTTAAAGCTTAAGACGTTATACAATAGCCGGGAGCTTACTAAAAGGGTGACTCCTCACAGTGGGGAGGCTGTGCCGGTGCAGAGGTTCTTTGGGAGGGGTGATGTTGATCTTTGGAGTTTTAATCTGCGAGTCTCTGAGGGGTTCGGTAATGAGGTTCATACGTTTGCTGTCCCTGATTCTCAGTCAGTTGAGAAGTGTTCAAAGTGTAATGCGGTGGGCTCTATTACCTGCCCGGATTGTGGTGGGGCAAAAAAGGTTACTTGCAGCAAGTGTGGGGGTGCCGGTGAGTGGGATTGTGAGAGTTGCAGTGGTAAGGGCTCTTGGGTTTGCAGGGATTGTTATAATGGTGTTACTCGTCATACCGAGGTTATTCGGAATGGAGAGTATGCCTATTCTGAGTATAAGGATGGTAAGGAGGTTCGGTTTTTCAGGGATAAAAATGTCTCTGTAGAGAAAAAGTGTACTATGTGCAAGGGAACAGGGAGGATGGTTTGCAGAGATTGCGGGGGTGATGGTAATATGGTGTGCAAGAGTTGTGGGGGTAAGGGTAAGGTGCTGTGTAAGAGATGCTCTGCTCATGGGTCTATCGTATGTCCTGTATGTAGTGGTAAGAAGTTTATGCTGAGTGGTTTTTACATTCTTAACAGAGACCACTCTGCTTTTGATGGGCAGATGATCTCCAATAGTGTTGTTTATGATAAGTTTCCGGAGTACAGGAGTCGGATGGAGGCCTTGCCGCGTAAGTTAATCTATTCAGATATATTGCCCGGCTTTTCGCTTGATTTGGTTCCCTCTAAGAGTTTCTTAGACAAATATATTCAGAATCTTTTAGATCAGGCTATTTCGAAGGTGGGTGATAACTTCCGGATTTCTAAGCAGATGCTTCAGATCGAGCTTGTGGATGCATGGGTTTTGGACTATTCGTTTGGGGGGAGGGAGTATTCGATGCTGTTTGCGGGTAAGGATATGGAGGTGGTTCCGGGGGTGAGTCCCATATCTGAGGC
>CAZCXB010000120.1:0-6064 GCA_964502485.1 uncultured Muribaculaceae bacterium
ACAAAGATAGCAATCCAGATTATTAATCAATCCAACATATTTCACTATTTTTGTGAGAATGAACACCGACAAAAAAATAGCCGAGACACCTCTGATGAAGCAATACTTCGCCATAAAAGCGAAGCATCCGGAGGCTATTCTCCTGTTTCGTGTCGGAGATTTTTATGAGACTTTTTCTCAGGATGCTGTTATAGCATCTAAGGTTTTGGGTATTGTCCTAACAAAGAGAGCAAACGGAGCCGCCTCCAGCGTTGAGCTGGCGGGATTTCCACACCACTCCATAGATAGCTATCTGCCCAAGCTTGTAAGAGCCGGTTATAAAGTGGCAGTCTGTGACCAGTTAGAGGACCCCAAACTCACAAAGAAAATTGTAAAAAGAGGTGTTACAGAGCTTGTTACTCCGGGAGTCGCTTATAACGAGCAACTTCTCTCAAATAAAGAGAACAACTATCTATGTTCTATCTGTTTTAGAAAAGATAGTGCAGGAATTGCATTTCTCGATATATCAACAGGCTCATTTCATGTTGCTTCCGGATCTCTAGCTTACATAGAACTGCTGCTTAACAGTATGTCTCCCAAAGAGCTCCTTTTAGAACGCTCTGTAAGAAAGGGGTTTGAAGAGAGATTCGGTAACGAATACTACATCTCCACAATGGATGAGTGGGCATTCATTCCGGAAGCGGCACATGAAAAGCTTAAAGAGCATTTTGGAGTCCCGTCACTAAAAGGTTTTGGAATTGAGGAGATGCCCTTGGCAATAACTGCTGCCGGCGCAACTCTCTTCTATCTCGAACTGACACGTCACGAAGGTCTTGCACATCTATGTTCAATATCCCGTATCGACGAAGGGGAGCATGTTTGGATAGATAAGTTTACTTTCCGGAATCTCGAGGTTTTTACAGGAGCTCAGGAGGGAGCAACCTCTCTCTTAAACACTATCGACAGATGCTCTACCCCAATGGGTGCAAGAACCCTTAGGAGTTGGCTTGCGATGCCTCTTAAGAATATTGACCACCTCAACACCCGTCTGAACATAGTTGAGTTTCTCCATTCCGGCAATAGATCGGGAGATAGTTCACTACGGGAGCAGATTCGTTCATACCTTTCAGAAACAGGTGATCTGGAAAGAGTTGTCTCCAAAGCTGCTGCAGGGAGGGTAACCCCAAGGGAGGTTGTGATGCTCAAAAAGGGGCTGGAGCAGGTAGCTCCTATTAAAGAGCTCTGCAGCAACTCCGGCTCTACTGAGCTTAAAGATCTTGCTTATGGCCTTGACTGCTGCCTCTCACTGCTTGAGAAGTTAGAGAGGGAGCTGCTACCCGACCCTGCAGGAGTAATTGGCAAAGGAGATGTAATTGCCTCCGGTGTCAATGAGGAGCTTGACCGGCTTCGCACCATCGCCCGCCACGGAAAAGATATATTAGGAGAGATTCAGCAGCGCGAAAGTGAACGAACAGGAATCAGCTCTCTCAGGATAAGCTTTAATAATGTCTTTGGTTACTATCTTGAGGTTAGAAACACCCATAAAGATAAGGTCCCATCGGACTGGATACGCAAGCAGACACTCGTAAGTGCAGAGAGGTATATAACTCAGGAGCTTAAAGATTACGAAGATCAGATATTGGGAGCAGAGGAGAAGATGCTCACTCTGGAGCAGATGCTCTTTAACAATATTGTCTCCTCTATACAGAAGAGTGTTCCGGTTATACAAAAAAACGCAACCCTCCTCTCACGTCTCGATTGCCTTGCTGCATTTGCACATCTTGCACTTGAGAAGAGCTATTGCCGACCTCAGCTAAATCTTGGGACATCATTGGAGATAAAAGAGGGAAGACACCCTGTTATTGAGTCACTGATGCCTGCAGGTGAGGAGTATGTTTCAAACGATCTTACTCTAAACAATGAAGATCAACAGATTATAATTCTCACCGGACCCAATATGGCCGGTAAAAGTGCCCTTCTGCGTCAGACAGCTCTAATTGTGCTAATGGCCCAAATAGGATCATTTGTCTCCGCAACTGAGGCAAAAATCGGGATAACCGACAAAATATTTACCCGGGTAGGTGCTTCGGACAATATCACAAGAGGCGAATCTACCTTTATGGTGGAGATGCTCGAGACAGCTACCATTCTGCACAACCTCTCCTCCCGTTCTCTGGTTCTTTTAGACGAAATAGGCAGAGGGACAAGCACATACGATGGAATGTCAATCGCCTGGGCAATTGTAGAGTATCTGCATGAACATCAGGAATTCAGGGCAAAAACTCTGTTTGCTACCCACTATCATGAGCTTAACGATCTGGAAGATAAGTTTCCGAGAGTGAAAAACTGGCACATTTCTGTAAAAGAGGTAGAAAAAAGAGTTATCTTTCTGAGAAAATTGTGCAGAGGGGGTGTTGCTCACAGCTTTGGTATTCATGTCGCAAGAATGGCCGGAATGCCGCGCGATGTTGTTTCCAGAGCAGAGAGAGTACTTAAACAGTTAGAGAGTACAAGCAAGAACGGAACAAAGAAGAGGGTAACGGCTAACGAAGATGCTATGCAGCTCTCCTTCTTTCAGCTGGAAGACCCTCTGCTGATGGCAATAAGAGATGAGCTAAAGGAGATGGATATCAACACTGTCTCTCCTTTGGAAGCTTTCGATAAGTTAAGAAATTTAAAAAAGAGACTCGGTCTTTAAGGAGGAGTGATGATTAAGCTTTACAGAAAATTTACGATGATATTCAAATTGGTTACAGAGAGTATCATTTTCGCTTTCGGTTCATTAAAGGGGGATAAGTTCCGTACCTTCCTCTCCCTGTTCGGTGTAACTATCGGAATATTCTCCATAGTAACGGTTTTTACCGCAATCGATGCCCTTCAGTCAAATGTGGAGCGGGGTCTTAACAGTTTTGGAAGCACAACTGTTTATGTTCAGCAGTTCCCTTTTGCTCCGGAAGATGGGCAGGAGTATAAGTGGTGGGAGTTCCGCACAAGACCAATCGCTAAGTATGAGGAGTATCTCTATATGAAGGAGAACTCTAAAACCCTTGATGCAATTGCATTTGTGACATTTACAAGCATGAATGTCAAGTATAAGAGAACTTCGTTTAGTGGTGGTTTTGTAACAGCACCAACTTATGAGTGGGATAAGGTGGCAAATGTAGATATTGAGAGTGGCCGCTACTTCTCTCTATATGAGACCCAGTCCGCTGTTCCGGTTGTGATTCTGGGACACTCAGTCTCTGATAATCTGTTCAAAGGAGAGGATCCCCTCAATAAGATAATCAAGGTCGGGAGTGCCAATGCCAAGGTAATAGGTATTATGAAAAAGGCGGGAGAGAGTATTGTAAATATCTTTGATACAGACAACTCTATTTTAATACCATATAGTTTTGCCGGAACAATCTTTAACACAAAAAGATCTGATGCCATGATTTGCCTTAAGCCGCTGGATGGAGTGGAGAGAGACGATTTTATTCAGGAGATGAGACTGCTTCTCAGGTCGGTAAGACGCCTTAAACCAAAACAGAAAGACAATTTTGCTCTAAACGAGATGACCTTCCTTCTCAACTCAACAAAAGAGATCTTTGCAGGGATATCGTTAGCGGGGTGGATAATAGGCGGATTCTCGATTCTTATTGGAGGTTTCGGAATTGCAAATATTATGTTTGTCTCTGTTAAGGAGAGGACAAATCTGATAGGAATCCAAAAAGCATTAGGTGCTAAAAAATATACAATCCTAACACAGTTTCTTGCCGAAGCTGCAGCACTTGCCATAACAGGAGGTGCAATCGGAATCTCGCTTGTCTTTCTTGTTGTTATTACTGTTGGAAGTAACGAATCATTCCCTATGCAACTTAGCGTTTACAACGTTATACGCGGACTTATGATCTCATCTGTAATAGGAATTGTTGCCGGTTTTGTCCCTGCATATACAGCCGCCAACCTCAATCCGGTTGAGGCAATAAATTCAAAGTAGAGATTTGTTAAAAACTTTTTGTGCCTGAGCCCATTTTCAAACACCTCTCCAAGAGGTTTGTAAGCTCTACAAACTGCTCTACAGATAGTTGTTCCGGCCTCTTGGTAAACAGAATATCATCCGGAAGCTCTGCCCCGCCAGCAATTGGTTTAATCGAGTTTCTTATTGTCTTCCTTCTTTGGTTGAAGGTTGTCTTTATTACACTTTTGAACAACACCTCGTCGCAACCAAGTGATGTTCGGGAATTTCTCTTTATCCTTATCACCGCAGACTTTACCTTAGGAGGTGGAATAAATGAGTTTTCGTCAACTGTAAACAGGTACTCTATGTCGTACCAGGCCTGTAAAAGGACAGATAAAATTCCATAGCTCTTGTTTCCCGGAGGAGATGCAAGCCTCTCAGCAACCTCCTTCTGTAACATCCCAACAACCTGAGGCACTCTCTCCCTGTACTCAAGAACCTTAAAAAAGATCTGAGAGGAGATATTATAAGGGAAGTTACCTATAACCATAAAATCCCCAACGAACAGCTTGTCCAATTCCATTCTGAGAAAATCGCCCTCGATAAGAGAAGGTCCAAGATTGGGATAGTGAATCCTCAGATACTCTACTGATTCGCTATCTATCTCTACCAAAACCAAATTTACTCTTTTGTCATTTACAAGAAACTGTGTCAGAACTCCTGTACCCGGGCCAACCTCAATAACATTAGTGAGAGTATCTCTCTCACCTTCACTGTTGTTATCTCCGATAGTGAGCGAATCCACAATACGGCGGGCAATCATCTGATCTTTCAAAAAGTGCTGTCCGAGTGCTTTTTTTGCTTTTACATACATATGGCAAAGATAGAAAAATAAAAAGGATGCATACAGAGGGTCACCAATTTCTCTTAATCCTTAGTATTATAGGCAGATGGTCACTTAACCCTCCATTATACCTGGGTCCGATATAGGTTCTTTTGGGTTTGTTGCCGGTATAGGCCCGGTCTCTCTCCAGCAGATAACCGGGATGAAAAATTGTAAAAGACTCATTACCTGTTGATACAGGCTCGTTTGAATCCAAAAGATTCTCCGATACAATAAACATATCTATCATCTCCCACACCCCTCTATATTTAATAGTACCTGCAGGCTCCTCCTTAAAAAAGCTCCTTCGTCTTGTCTGAGATTCTCTTAAAACCTTAAGAGTGCTTCTCTGTTCAAATCCCTTTATTACATCAGAGTCCGGAGTATCATTGAAATCACCCATCACAATAATATTCGCTTTGGTGTTTTTCCTTAATATTGAATCACATACTCTATTTAGAGCATCGGCAGCTGCCTCTCTGTATGGGGCGGACGCCCTCTCTCCTCCAAATTTAGAGGGCCAGTGATTTACAAATATGTGTAGAGTATCAAGGTCGTGCAACACTCCTTTACAGTAGAGTATCTCTCTGGTTACATAGGTGTTGATCTCCGTTATAACCTCATCATCTTTGAAATTCGCTATAAGCTCATCTTCTTTATCCGTCTCAATAACCTCATCATCTTTGAATCCTCCTGTTGTTACTCTGATAAAGTTATTTTTAAGTGGTCGAAATTGCCTCTTGCAAAAGAGCAAAGCCACATCTATTCCTCTCCTGTCCGGGGAGTCCCGGTGAACAATAGAGTAGCTGCCCATAGCAAGTGGTGTCTCATAAATTAGCTGATTGAGTACATATCTGTTTTCTATCTCTGCAAGTCCTATAAGAGCAGGAAAACCCGAGGCATCACTGTTTTTTAGGTGTTTTTCACCAATATCAATAATTGTTTTAGCTATCCCGTTCCTCTTCTTTATAAACCTGCTTCTGCTCCAGCGCATCTCTCCATTTGGCGTAAAGTCTCCATCCTCTCTTCCCACCTCGAATCTGGTGTCGAAAAAGTTCTCCAGATTCCAGAATATCACGGTATAACTGCTACTCTCCTTGGATTGTAAACCATACCCTGCCAATAGCTCCGCAGAGCAGAGCATGGCGTAAATGGTTAAAAAAGTTGATAATCTAATTGTTCTCATAAATATCAGCTTTAACATAGATAAAATTAATGAAAAAACCCTAACAACACTATCCTAAAAGCACAAATATCTGATA
>CAZCXB010000121.1:0-3211 GCA_964502485.1 uncultured Muribaculaceae bacterium
GCTCAGATAATCAAATGCAATTTTTTATAATCTTACTAAAAACGTAAAAGTACCCTTGCCAAAACGCAGTAATGTAATGTTTTGCAAAATAAACCGAGAGGTGAAAAATTTCCGTAAAGCGGTAAAAAAAACGTGCGTAGCATAAAAAGAGAATGCGCAGAGCAGTAAAAACCCTGCGCAGCAGACATAATCAAATTATTAAATTTTCTGATGTAAAAAAACCCTTCCGTACAACTCGGAAGGGTTCGTGGAATCGTCATCAACACTCTCTTAGATAGTTTACTTAGTTTTCCCTATTGCTTTGTCGATTGAAAGAAGCATAAAGTTGATTCTCTCTCTCTCTTTTTCGTTGGGTGCTCTCCTTTGTGATTTTTTTAGTGTTTCGCGTAGTTGCTTAAGGTGTTTATAATAAACTGGGGCAAGGTTTTGATTGGTGATGTATTTAATGGAGACAAGGGGTTCAAATTGCAGATCAGGTAGGAAGGCAGGGTCTCCGAAAGAGAACGGATGGTTGTTGTCTTGGTTCTGACCGGCAAATAATTGTGTTAAGATTTCAAATTGATAATCACCATTGTAGGCGGATTCATCGTCAATACCTTGTTTTTGCCGAGCTTTGGCTGCCTGAACATTTGGAAGGTTGGAATTGCCCATAAGCTGCGGGATTAGGGTATAGAGGGTGGCTAACTGGGCTTCGCTCGGAGCTTGCCCGCGTTTTATGTTGCGGGTTGCAAAGTCAGAGATATCGCCAAGCATACGGTCGAGAGTGTATTGGTCAGATAAGTTTACATTGCCGGACGATTTTGTTTGGGCGAAAACGACCATCGGTATTCGCTGGAAGACAAGCTTTACCAAATTGTTGGCCAAATAGCCGGAGAAGGCGGCATTCATTCCGGACATCTGCAACAGCTCTTTGTTATCCATCCATTTGAGATCATCTGCCTGCTCAAGCATATAGAGGAGGCTTTCGCGTTGAATACGACTATCAACAGGCGTAAAAGAGGGAGTTGGATCACCCTCATATTTGTTGTGAATCTCAAGACCCCCAATGTTTACCATTAAGCTGCGATAGTAATCGTAGAGTTTTAGAAAAATGAAGTCTATAAAGAGTTCCCGGTAAGATTCATCGGCATCATCTTTGTTAACCCATTCGGTCCCGTTTTCGCAGATATACTTAAGAGTATTAATCCCATATCTGGCAGCTTTAATCTTATCATCTCCAAGATCTTCCACAACAGAACGAGGATCAAAAAAGGCACTCCAGCTCTGCTCTCTACCATAATAGAAACGAGGATCACCATTTTTAGAAGAGATTAATTCACGAAGCATAAACCGCTCCTGATCGGGACTCTTTGCGTATAAAAGAGGTCTGTAAAGCCAGTCAATGACATAAAAATCGTAAACCCCAAGGTTGTCGGCAGTCAGCTTTACGCCCCTCTCAATATCACCCGGTTGGGCAATATAGTTGTACTTAATCTGATCCATAACCGAAGATGTGATACCCTCACGCGCTGTAAAAGAGGGAGAACGCAGTGAATCTACAGGCATCCAGGAAGAGGCTGCAAGATTGGCAGTAAGCCCCAGGCAGAACCCCATCTCACGCATCATCGCAAGCTCGATTGAATTACATAGAAGGCTCTCCGGAAGCTCATACCCACGAACCTCTGGCTCAACAGCCGCTGTCGCATATAGACGCTCCCTCTGTAAAGTCACAGGCGAATCTCGGAAAAAAAGAATCGAAGCACTCAGAATCTCACCGGTACGAGGGTCACTATTCACTTGACGTAAAATATTACGGGAAGGAATCTGCGCAAATTTCACACAGTTGTAAGAGATATTAGATGCACTGAACTTAGGATCATCAACCTTTGACGGATAGTCATATACACGTATAACATTCTTAAATCCAATGTTTTCAAACGCAGCATTCCATTTGAGTAGTCCCCTCTTTACTGCCTCTCTCCAGCTTGGCAGAAACAATGTATCCACATAAAATACAATCGGCTTCTTAGGTTCGCAAAGCTCTCCGCGACGATAACTCTCCAAATCTTCCGGCTCCAACCTCCACCGTGTAGCAAGGTAACTTAGCTGTGATCCTTGATTTTTACTGTTAAACCTCTCGAATTCAGCTACTCCTGTACCAATTCTGTAGTCACCAATCCTGTGCCTGAAAGGCTCTCCCGGCAATAAAGTGAGAGTTGTTCTAAGCTCGGCAGTAAGATACTCCTGACCTCCTGACTCCATTCCAAGGAAAAAAGTTTTAAATGTGTAGGTCATATTGCTTATTATAGCAATATTATCTTCATAAGCCTCAATATCTTTTAGTGCAGATAGCTCCTTCGAAAATGTAGATAATTTCTGAATAAAGCCACCAAATGAGGATGCATTTAGAGTTCCGATATGTTTTCCCCCGGAGATAAAAAAGGAGGTAACATCGAAAACAACTGTACTACTATCTTTATTGTATGCAGATATTGGTGCCGAACCAATTACGGTTGGAAGCGAGCTTCTTAATACAGCTTCGCTGATACCATCATCGCCCTTATCTACCAATCTTGGAACAGCCACCTGGCGGATCTGCACCATTGAGTCTGTTTTTGAAAATGTTACTTCAATAGGTCTGGAGGTTCTCTGTCCTGTATAACCGAGACTCATATTACTTACATTATCTACTACTGAGCTCATTAGAAAGCTTTTGCCAAGCATCTTAATCGGAAGCTCAAAGTAGACCTTGCCCTCGATGCTGTGCAGTGTGAGTACTCCGGATACGCTTTTTACACCCTTTTTCTTGTTAAAAAGCTTTTCGTAAGGGGTCAGCTTTTTGGTTGTGTCTGCTTTAGCAATTGAAGTCGCTTTTGTTTCCGCAGTTGGCTTGGAAGATTGCGCAGCCGGTTTTGCCGACTGAGCGTAAGCACCGAAAGCCATGCCGGTAAAGGCCGTTGTGCCTATTATTAAGGCCGATATAACAATTTTTCTCATCATCTCTTCTCCAATTATTTATTCAACCTTAAGTGATGAGTTAATTTTCTTAAGAAGCAACTCGTAGTGGAGTTTATCCTCTTCGCTTACACGCGATTTTAGCATTGACTCCAGCAGTTTTTTACTCCTTGAGACAAACATAAAGTAGTTGCTCTCTTGGTTGAAAAGGATGTTGAATTTGGTGGATGGAACTCCGTAGCCTGCAACCGGATTGAACGATTCTGCAAGCGGGCTT
>CAZCXB010000121.1:3311-6054 GCA_964502485.1 uncultured Muribaculaceae bacterium
GTATAAAACTGTTTGCAACCGGCATAAAGTTGTTTGCAATCTCTGCATTGTAAAGTGTTGTGAATCGGCCGATTTTGTCCTCTTCACGAAGAATATCGAAGAGCGAGATCCCGTTAGCCGACGCGGTCACAGAGCCTGAGATCATCTTTGATATATTACTAGTTCCCAATACATTATTCAAATACTCAACCTGCATGTACTTTTCAATCTTGGAGAGACTCTTTTTGGCTATAGATGGACCCCAGACAAAGTTGTAAACGTCATTTGAGCACTCAAAAAAATCATAAGGATCTTTAGATATTGAAGCCGAAAGGTTAGCCTTGCCCGGCGCTTGAATAACAGCTTTGGCTACAATTGTCTGAACAAGCTCTTTAGCCGAACCCATAATAGTAAGATTCCTCATAAGAGGCTCGTTTTCTAACCAATCCAGATCCTTTACCTGATTCATAATAAACTCAAGGGCTGCTTTTTGCTTTGCTCTTTCAACACTCTCAAATGGCAGCATGTTATCACTAACTTTTACCTCATTAAGGTAAACACCTCCCATATACGCAAACACATGGTTAATGTATCGTACATACTGAAACACAATAGCGTCATAGATCTCGCTCCTGTAGGTGAAATCCTCATCTTCGGAAGCAACCCATGAGTTATAATTCTCTATCAGATATTTTAAATTTTTAATTCCATATTCAGAAGCCTTAATTGCGTCATCACCAAGATCTTCTGTTTGCGATCTTGGATCAAGAGGGTAAGAGAGCTGCTTTCCGTAACGGTAAACAGGATTTTTGATGGCCTCGCTAACCATTTTTGACATAACCTCACGCTCTTCAATAGCATTTTTAGTATCAGGCAGATAGAGATAGTTCCACTTGATGAGGAATCTATCGTACTCGCCAAACCTCGGAGGTGTAAGTTTAACCCCTTTTTCCATGTCTCCCGGTTGAGCTACATAGTTAAACCGAGCATAATCCATTATTGAAGTTGTAGTCCCTGTGGTATTTGTGAAGGTAGCGCTTCTTAGAGAATCTACCGGTATTACATTTGATGCGCTCATATTATGCATAAATCCAAGGCAGTGACCAACCTCATGAGAGATAACATACCTCACACCGTCATTTATTATATCATCCGGCAGGTTTTTGGTCCGAATCCTCTTGTTTGCAGGAGATATCTGTACAAACATCCAGTTATTGAGTAGTTTAATAATATCGTGATAGACATATACAGATGCATTGATAATCTCACCACTACGGGGATCAACCCATGATGGTCCCATCGCATTCTGAATACCTACAGGGGCATATCTTACGCATGAGAATTTAATATTATCTGGATCAAATTCAGGATCATCCTTTGGGAAATCAAGGGCTTTGATTGCATTTTTAAAGCCTATCTTTTCGAATAGTTCATTCCACTGTTCAACACCCTCCTTAATGAAAGGTCTCCACTTTTCGGGGAAGTTGCTGTCTATGTAAAAAACAATCTGCTTAACCGGCTCTGTTAGTTTACCGGCTTTATAAGCATCGATATCTTTTGGTTCAAGATTCCATCTGTTTGCATAGTAAATGGTCCTTGACGATTGCTCCTGCTCGCCAAAGAGGTATTTACCGGTATTGAATACTGCAACCCGATAGTCGGCAAACCTTGGTCTGGCCGGTTTTTCGGGGAGAAGCACTATTGACCTTGTGATCACTGTAGTGAAGGGTTCATCCTTCACTACAGTTTTGTTAGTCGCCTGATCGGTCAAGGTATAGGTGTAACTAAGCGTGCTTTTAACCACAACATTATCGCTAAAGGCCTTAATATCTCCCAGATAGGATTTATCCTGCTGGAATGTTTCGGTTCTCTTGAAGTTATTGAACATTGTGTACTGGCTATACTTGTCAAAAGGGGTGAGTTCCTTGTTGTCTCCCACAAAGAAACTTGTCATATCTACAACTACTGCCAAACTATCTTTTGTCCAGGCTTCTATCTTCATGTTCTTCATTATGGAACCTATGTTGCTCTTTTCAATAGCTTTGGCAATAGCAGAGTCCTCAACATCGGTAACAACATCGCAGTTAATTCTCCTTAGTTGGACGTTTTCGCCTGCTCTGGTAAAGAGAACATGGATAGGGTCCGATTTTCCCCCCACAATACCGTTACCTATATCGCTTGTTTCGGTTGTTGTAGAGCCAATGAGCATCTCCCTGCCAAACATATTGAGCGGAATTTCGAAGTAAACCTTCTCCTTTACTTTGTGAAGAGTAAACATGCCTTTTGCGGTCACGTGCTTCTCTTTAAATAACTTATCATAGGCACTAACCGAGTCTTTCTTCTCAGTTTTGGTTTCGTCCTTTTTGATTTCTTTCCCCTTTGTGGTTTGACCGGCTACAGGGTTGAGCGCGCATGTTATTATAAAGAGGGCGCTTAGTAATAGAGTCTTTCTCATTAAAATTTTAATTATTTACTGTCCTTGAATTGTAAAGTCAAGTATCTTTCCAAATCCTGAGTATCTCTTGGCCTGCGCACTGTTCAGGTCTCCAGTGCCGGCTGTTCCGTAGGGCAAAACATATACAAACCCTTCATACTGACCTTTTGATGTAGCAACAACCACAGCCTTGGTATTAAGGGCAAGTGGTGCGTCAAAAATAGGACCGTTAATCTCATTAAAGTCTTTGCGATACAGTCTATATCGACCCTGAACAAAGAGTTTTGCCTTTGTAATCTGCTCGCCTGCAGTTACTGTGTACTTCTCACT
>CAZCXB010000122.1:0-6027 GCA_964502485.1 uncultured Muribaculaceae bacterium
CTTACAGTTGACAACTCAAAAGCACAGTTTGACACATACGCAATCACCTGGTTACAATCACTTGGCAGAACAGGAAATACATTCTTTGACGTGGACAACCCAAATGTACCGACTATGACCTGTATATATCTTAATATACAAAATAATGGCTTCTTCAATATGGATGACTATGCATCAATAGCTCTGGTTAAAGCAGGCCCTGTATTTACCGAGACAATCAAAGATCCTACTATCACAACCTCTGAGATATTTTACATGAAAATTCCTGTAAATCAAATTATTGACGGAGTAGATATCCTTGCAAAGAGCAGCTCTGCACCATTTAAACGCCTTCCGTCTGTTATCGACTCAGGTTTTACCTATGCTCAGGAGAATGGTAGTGCAAACTATACCGGAAAGAGTCTTAGAAGAAAGGTGGCCAAAACATTAGCTTCAGGCAGAAAAGTTCTTCAGGATTCAAATAACTCCTCTAATGATTTTGAGGTTGTGGCTCCTGCAACACCTCATTCATACAATATAAAATAGTCAATTTCTCAGATTAAGATTATGATTAAGAAGCAATTAGGAATATTTTCTGCTCTTCTCCTCTCTTTTGGAAGCTGTTTTGCAAGCAATTCAGACTCTACAAGAGTAACAGATATTATTGATCGTACTTTGCAAAGAGAGGAGTATCGTTTAACCTTTGGCAAAGTGCCCTCACTTCTCTCTGTTTGGGATATGGGGGACTACGCACTGATATCAACAGGATTCTCATCCTCGCGAGGAGATTATACTCATCCTCAATTGCTCTTTTCACGGAATCTGTTTGAGATAAAGTCAGAATCTATAAAAAGCTTGTCTACAAATGGATGGAGGTTCTTTGGATCGGTTGCCTATACCAACGGTAACGCAGAGACAGGTAAATGGAATATGTCTTACTATCTGCCTGAGAACGGATCTCCATACTATTATATGATTGAACAGGAGGGAACCTGGAAAAGTCAGTCTTACGATTTCAATGTTGCTGCTCAAAAAAAAATCTCCGGTAGGTTAAGTGCCGGAGTTGGAATAAAATATCTTGGAGATCTCAATTTCCGGACTTTTGATAGCAGAAACGAAAATACGACACTTAAAATCCGGGTTCTCCCCTCTCTTACACTGGAGTTAAAGGAGAAGAGCTACATCTCTATCGGTCTATTTTTCGACAGAGTAAAGAACGAACCCAATATCACTAACAAGTATCAGCATGGAACAGAACCGGAGAAGTACCATCTGTTCTTTAATCAGGGGCTGGGAACGTGGGACAACTCTCCAGTCCAGATGAGAATGGTTGATGCCCGTATTGGTGCATCTCTCTCTTATCGAAAAATCAGAACAAAAAGCTCATTTGATGCAATATATACTGCTGATTATGGGAGCGAAGAGTGGCTGCTTAAGTCAATATCAACACTAAATAACAGAAAAGAGTTTATCTCTGAATACAGCTATTTTTCTCATGAACTTGCTCTTAGACACAGAGCTGTGACAACTTCCGGAACCTTTGTGACAAATCTTGATATTTCAAACACTATTGGAGAGGGAGCAATATATAAGGAGAGTGCAGATCTTTTTCAGGATAACTACCAGTTTTTCTCTCTCTCTGCAGACCTTGCTCTCTCATATATAAGGAGTAACTCAATATTAAGAGTGTTATCTGCAAAGCTCAAGCTGGACAACTCAAGCGGGAATGACTTTAACTATGGTCATATTTTGGATTATACAAATCTTGAGGGGACAATCTCAGCAGATTTGACATCCGGCAAAAGGGGAGCAGTTAACTTTATCTTGGGTGGTCTCTTCTCATATAAGATGAATCTCGCCGGAGAGCACAAGCCAATGGCTGCCGCCGGCAACTTCTACAACACCTCAATTGCAGTTCCTGCTTTTGCATATCTCACCTCCGGCTTTTACAGAGCGGGAGCAAGATTGAGTGGGGAGTTTGATATTGCAGGAGGGTATCGTTTGGATATATCATTAATAGGTGATCTTATTAAGCCTTTATCAATCAATAACTATGAAGATAAGGCCCACTTTACACTGAATGACAACTACTACAACCTGTCACTCTCACTCTGTTTCAATTTTTAATTAATTTTATTACACTTCAAATGAAAAAAATAGTTACACTTCTGCTTATTATATCCTCAATCTCCCTTTTTGCCCAAAGCAATGTTGAGGTGAGCTCTAAAACAGATACATATGCCAATGACTTTCCTGCATATGTGATCTACAACAACATGGGAGAGAGGGTAACCTATTCTCAAATGGTAAACTCAGTTATAAAAGCAGATGTAATGCTTTTTGGTGAGCTGCATAACGATCCTATCTCTCACTGGATGGAGCTTAGTCTGCTAAAATCTATTCACTCTATAAAAGGTGATAAACTTATTGTTGGGGCAGAGATGTGGGAGAGCGACAATCAGCTGATAATGGATGAGATGCTGGTCTATAATCTTGTAGATGGCAAGTCATACACAGAGAGCAGCAAGCTATGGCCAAACTTTGCAACAGACTATCAGCCGATACTTCAATATGTAAAGTCAAAAAATCTGCCATTTATCTGCACAAACATACCAAGACGATATGCGAGGATTGTCTTTCAAAAAGGGATAGAGTATCTCGATTCACTATCCGATCAGGCAAAAAGCTACTTTCCACCGCTCCCTATTCATTTTGACCTTTCGCAACCTGCATATAAGAATATGGCTAAAATCTTCCCTTCTGACGAAGATTTTGAGAAGCAGCAGCAACAGCAGACGAGGAGCTCTTCGAGTGCAATGCATGGAAGCAAACCCTCTAACCTCGTTAAGGCACAAGCAATCAAAGATGCAACAATGGCCTATTTTATTCTCAAAAACTGGAAGCCCGGAATGTATTTCTACCATTTTAACGGAGAGTACCACTCTGCTTTTCATGACTCAATAGTCTATTATCTAAAGTACTATAACCCGGATATAAACGTTATGACCATCTCTATAATTAAGCAGGAGTCTGTAATGAACTTTGACAAGAGTAACAGCAGAGCAGATTTTAATATTGTGGTTCCGGACGACATGACTGTTACATATATCTCTAAACCTTTCTAAAACATCTATAATGAGGAGAGCCTGCATTTTAATTATAGCACTAATAAGTTTTACCGGAATTTTTGCCCAAAGTGAGGTATACCCCACTATCAAGACAGTTGAGTTCAAGCTCAAAAATGGTCTTCATGTTATTATTTATCAGGATAATACATCTCCAATAGTCAATGTTGGGGTTATGTACCATGTGGGGAGTAAAAATGAGAGAGCGGACAGAACCGGATTTGCCCATCTTTTTGAACATCTTCTATTTAACGGTACAAAAAACATTCCGGAAGGGGAGTTGGAGTACTACCTGAGAGAGGCCGGGGGATACAGTAACGCAAATACATCTGCAGATAGAACCTACTACTATACAATATTGCCTTCCAATCAGTTAAATCTTGGATTGTGGATAGAGTCCGAGAGGATGCTTCACCCTGTAATGTCCGAGAGGGTTATAGCGAGGGAGAAAGAGGTTGTAAAGGAGGAGAGCCGTCAAAGGTATGACTTAACCCCATTAGGCAGAGTTCCCGAGAAGATGCAGGCACTTGACCATGAAAATTACTCATACAGATGGCCGGTAATAGGTTCAATGGAGCATCTTGACGCAGCCTCTACAGATGACTTCAAAGAGTTCTTTAACAAATATTATGTTCCAAACAACGCTTGTCTTGTTTTAACAGGCGATGTAGATATTGATGAGGCAAAAAAATATATCAAGGCCTATTTTGGAAGAATACCAAGAGGGAGAGCGGTAATACAACCACCATACATACCCTCGACATCTGCTAACAGGATAGTGCGTGACTCTGTGAAGGGGATAAAGGATCCTCATATTGTTATCTCATACAGAGCAGTACCGGAGACTCACGAAGATGCAGTGGTGCTCGACTTCATAAATTCACACCTTACATTTACAGGCGAAAACCCATTAAGTAATATCACTAAGGATAGACCGGGCATTTTGAAGGTTTCATCATCTAAGGAGCTTTATGAGATGGCGGGAAATATGTGGTTCAGAAGCTCATTCAAGGATTCTATTGAATATAAAAGTGTGGTTGAAAGTATTGAGTCGGTATTAAACAATCTTGCAAACAAAGGATTGGATGAAAAGAGACTTTCCAGGCTTAAACACTCATACCATAGTGGTTATACAGATATGTTCTACGATATGGGGTTTCTTGCCGATATGTTGGCAATAAGCCATTTGGAATGGGGAACAACAGAAAGGGTCAACAATCTAATCCCCTCTGTTATGGCAATAACCAATGAAGATATTATGAGGGTATCCAAAAAGTACTTCTATCCCGAAAACCGTTCAATACTACTTATCTATCCAAAAAACCAGTGAGATGAAGAGAAGATTTCTACTATTAGTTTTAATACTCAATATTGCATCTCTCGATGCTCAGATCAACCCAAATATAAAGCCGGAACCCTCCGAGCCAAAACCAATAAAAATCGGCGAATTTCACTCCTTCACTGCCGATAACAACATGAGAGTCTTTCTTATTAAGAAGAGTGGATACCCAAAATTCAGAGTTTCGATTGACTTTGGAGTGCCGCTTATCCCCGAAGAGAGAGAGCCCGAGGCAAGAAAGATCCTATCCGAGATATTCTCAAGGGGGAGTCTTAACTACAGTTCAGATACAATCAGGGAGATTACAAACTACTACGCCTCATCTGTCGGAGGATTTGTAAACGGAGTATCGTGCGCAGGGATGAAGAGTCAGCTTGAGACAATTATGCCTATGATGGTCTCATATATAACCGCTCCTGCAATAGACAGCCTGTTTATAAGGGAGAGTGCAATCAGAAGTGCACAAAGGGTGCGTGAATCCGCGAAAGTGACAAAAAAAGCTTCGCCAAGAAATTTCATGGCAACTCTCGAAGACTCTCTTGCGTTTTATAAGAGCATATCCCCTCCAAGACAAGAAGAGAGGGCAGAGGTATATGACACCATTACAAAAGAGTCAATTCTCTCATATTTCAAGAGATACATAAATCCCGATAACAGCTACTGTATAATCGCCGGTGACTTCACTATTGAGGAGGCGAATCGTCTGATATGCACCTATCTTAAAGATTGGGAGAGCGGGTCGATGTTCCAAAGAGAGTATAATGACAGCTACTCATATAACTTCCCGGAAACTCGCAGGATATATGTTGTAGATAAGCCGGATGCCGTTCAGTCGAGAATCTCGGTTAAATGGCCTCTAAAAGATGCTTTCCCATATGGCGATAATGAGCCGCTTCTAATGGTTATGAATCAGATCTACGGAGATGGCTATCTCTCCAACCTCAATAAGAACATCCGTCTTGATAAAGGGTTAAGCTATGGGGCGAAGAACTTCCTTTCCAATAATATAACGGGTGGAAACTGCTCAAGTACAACCCTTGTCAGAAACGAGGAGACCGCATATGCTCTTGAGAATATCCTGTTTGAGATGTTGAGAATGCGCAACGAACTTGTGCCGGAAAAGGTACTGAACAGAGCAAAGAGCGGGCTTCTTGGAGACTTCTCTATATCAATGTCTAATATAAACTCTCCCGCAATCACAGGATTTGGGATGGTGAAAGATAAGTACAAACTTCCGGACAACTATCTCGAGACATATCCCGACAAACTGAGATCAATCACTGCAGAGGATATAAGAAGAGCCTCCCAAAAATATATAAAACCATACGAATGTCTCATTTTCATTGAAGGTAAAGTTGCCGATATCAAAGGCACACTGGAGAAATACGGAACCGTAGAGTATTACACCTCCGACGGAAAGAGAATGGATTAACCTAATGGATTAACCTTGGCAAGGGTTGTGGACTTTGCATCCTTTTGTGGATTCTCGCAGCAGGAAGACATACCTTTCACTTTACGGGCTTTAAACGCACCTCTCAGGTTTTTTTGCAACTCGCAGATAATGAAATGCGATTTTTTTGAAAT
>CAZCXB010000123.1:0-6014 GCA_964502485.1 uncultured Muribaculaceae bacterium
CTTATTATACTGCAGATATTTCTCTCTATTAACCATCTCTATTCACAAGATATAAGAAGGGTAGAGCCACCATCTTGGTGGATAGGGATGGAAAATAGAACATTGCAACTTATGATTCATGGAGATAATATTTCTGATTATATATTATCTACCAATAACCATAAGATTAAAATCGGAGAACACCATAGAGGAGATAGTCCCAACTATATCTTTGTTGATATTGAAATTTCACCTACTCTTAAACCCGGAGACTACACATTTTATTTGTCTGACGGGAAGAGAAAAACGGAGTTTAAATATCTTCTTCAAGAGAAGAGACACAATAGATTTATTGACCCTTTCGGGCCTCAGGATGCTATTTATCTTATTATGCCGGACAGATTTGCCAATTCCGATAATACAAATGACAACCATCCGGAGGCATCAGAGTTGTACAACAGAGAGAACCCTTACGGAAGGCACGGAGGAGATATTAAAGGCGTAATTGAGAACCTTGACTATATCGCATCAATTGGAATGACAGCTATATGGTTTACCCCCTTACTATTCGATAATGAATCAAAGTCATCGTATCATGGTTATGCTTGCACAGACTACTATCGGATTGACCCAAGATTCGGATCGAATGAACTATATAGAGAGATGGTTCAAAGAGCAGCAGAGAGAGGCATAAAAATCATCAAGGATATGGTTCCCAACCATTGTGGTTTAGCTCACTGGTGGATGAACGATCTGCCATTTAATGACTGGATTCACCAATTTCCTCGCTTTACAAGATCAAATTATGCAATGACAGCGCACTCAGATATTCATGCCTCTAATTATGATAAAGATATGTTAATCAAAGGGTGGTTTGATAACTCAATGCCGGATATGAACCTTACCAACCCTTTTGTATTAAAATATTTTACACAAAATGCGATATGGTGGATAGAGTGGGCCTCACTTTCCGGAGTAAGGGTTGATACCTTTCCTTACAGCGATAAATGGGCCGCTTCTACATGGGTTAAAAGGATCAAAGATGAGTATCCATCAATAAATATAGTGGGAGAGTGTTGGTATCCAACAGCATTGGAGATATCTTACTGGGAGGGTGATAACTCCAATAGAGACGGTTACAACAGCAACCTTCCATCTGTTATGGATTTTCCTCTGCATGATGCTATTCAAAAGGCATTTAAGGAGGATTCTATTCCCGGATGGGGAGAGGGATTATTCAGGATTTACCGTTCACTATCATATGATTATGCATACAGAGATCCGTTCAATCTGATGATTTTTGCAGATAATCATGACACTCACAGATTGGCAGAGTTTATGGATAAGGATCCACAAAAGGTAAAGATGGCCTTAACCTTAATATCCACAATGAGAGGTGTACCACAAATATACTACGGAACAGAGATGATGCTCCACTCAACGGATGGCAGACTGGGCCACGGAGAGGAGAGAGTTGATATGCCCGGGGGGTGGCCTGGAGATAAAAAGAGCATCTTCAAACAAGAGAATCTTGAAGAGTATGAATCAGATGTTTTAGACCACTTTTCAAAACTCTTTAACTGGAGAAAGGGTAGTGAAGTGATACATAAGGGTAAAATGACCCACTATTGGCCTTCGAATAATCTCTACATCTATTTTCGTATCTATAATGAAGATGTTGTAATGGTTGCCATTAACAACAACACTTCACAAGAGAAGATCGACTGGGATAGATTATCAGAGAGTATATCAAAAGAGATAAGTGGTGTGGATATAATATCAGGTAAGAGTGTCAAATCCGGGGATAATCTCTATATTCCCCCACAGAGCTCAATTGTTATTGATTTTTCATCAAAAAGAGAATAATTCTCCGTTTAGTTTATCTTTGCAGATAAAGTTAAACAGTAAATGAAGATAGCACTTGTAAGTTCTGATATAATCTGGGAGTCTCCGATTGATAATTTATCCTCTTGCTCCAATATTATAAAGGAGATAATCTCGACAACTGACTCTATAGTTGATCTTATTGTCTTTCCTGAGTTCTTTACTACCGGTTTTTCAATGAATAGTGAGGAGGCAGTGACAAAAGCTAATGAGACCATCCAATGGATGAAAGAGAGGAGTCTAGAAAATAACTGTGGGATAATAGGATCAATACCGGTAAAAGAGGGGGAGCTTTTTTTTAACAGAGCTCTATTTACAACTCCAACGGGCGATCAATACTATTATGATAAAAGACATCTGTTCTCATTAGGTGGTGAAGACTCTGTTTTTACACCCGGAGATAGTAATCTTATAGTCCCTTTCAGGGGCTTTAACATTGCAATTCAAATCTGTTATGATCTTCGGTTCCCTGTTTGGTCAAGAAACCTAAACCTCTCATACGATATAATGGTTAATATTGCGAACTGGCCATCGGGAAGGTCAGGGGTGACAGAACCACTTTCACGGGCTCGTGCAATTGAGAATCAATCATTTTTTGCTTTTGTTAACCGATCCGGCTCCGATCCGGATAACAGCTATAATGGAGAGCGCCATATGTATGACTTTATGGGTAATGCTCTTACTCCTGAGGCAGAGGGCAATTTTTATTCTGTATACACTTTAGAATACAACTCTTTATCCTCTTTTCGCGAAAAGTTTCCTGCATGGAGAGATGCCGATAATTTTAAAATAATCAAATAAAAAATGAAATTAAGAGACAACCTACTGACCTTTCTTCTGATAACTCTCCTGTTTGCCTGCACTAACCGGGATCTAAAGGATGGTGAATATAGTATAGAGATATATGCCACCAATGATCTTCATGGTCGTCTGTTTGACTCTCTCTATACAGACAACTCTGCAAGTAGGGTTCATCCATACTCCCTCGCCTCTGTATCTACCTATATTAACGATGCAAGAAGAGTTTCCGGAGATGAAAATGTTCTATTACTTGACATTGGAGACCATCTGCAGGGAGATAATTCTGTATTCTTCTACAATTTTATCGATACAGTTAACACACATCTTTTTGCAAAAGTTGCCAATTACATAGGATATGATGCCGTTGTTGTTGGGAATCATGATATTGAGGCCGGAAATAGGGTCTATGACAAGATAAAAACTGAGATGAAAGCTCCCTATCTTGCTGCAAATGCAATAAGAACAAGCGACTCAAGACCATATTTTGAACCCTATACAATTATTAGGAAAGGTAAGATGAAAGTTGCTATTATTGGAATGACAAATCCCAATATTCCAAAATGGCTTTCACCGGACCTGTGGAGAGGGATGAAGTTTATTGAGATCTATCCATATATACAGGAGTTGGTAGATAATATTCGAATCAAGGAGAATCCTCATCTGATAATTGTTGCACTTCATGCAGGAGTGGGAGATACAAGTATATACAATGTAGAGAACCCAGCCAGATTTATAGCGGCCAATACAAAGGGAGTAGATATTATCTTTGCAGCACACGACCACAAAACTACAGCAGAGTTGATCTTTAATGGAGAGGACTCTGTTTTGGTGCTGGCAGGGGGCTCAAGAGCATCCTCTCTCTCTTGTTCTCGCGTTAACATTAAAGTAAAAAATGGAGAGATTGTTGAGAAAAGTATTAAGGGTTCAAACATCTCAATGTCAAATATAGAACCCGACAAGCAGTATCTATCTCACTTTAGAGAGGAGTTTCTAATCGTTAAAGAGTTTACTAACAGAATAGCAGGTACTCTAAACAATAGAATTTCTACACGAGATGCCTTTTTTGGCCCTTCCGGGTATGTAGATATGATTCACTCTCTTCAACTAGAGAAGTCCGGTGCAGAGATATCGTTTGCAGCTCCTTTGAATTATGATGTAACAATTGAGGCAGGAGATCTTAATTATCAAGATCTCTTGAATATTTACCCATATGAAAATCAGTTATTCGTTATTAAGTTGAGCGGCGATGAGGTTAAGAACTATCTTGAATACTCCTACTCAAAGTGGATAAATAAAATGAATTCCCAAGATGATATGCTTCTAATGATACGTAAATCAGGGAGTGGAGAGCGAGAGAGATTTGTAAATGTATTCTTCAACTTCGACTCAGCAGCAGGAATTATATATGAAGTTAATGCAAAAAAGGGAGATGGAGAGAGGATAACTATTATAAGCATGGCCGATGGGAGACCATTTGATCTAAAAAGAGTTTACAAGGTTGCACTATCATCATACAGAGCTAGTGGTGGAGGAGATCTTATTGAAGTGGGAGCGCGAATACCGAGAGAGGAGATCGAGGGAAGAGTTGTAGAGAGACTCTCCGATATCAGAGAGCTTCTATATCAACAACTCAATGAGAGAGGTTCAATTGAGGCAAAAAGGCTTAATCACTGGAAAATTGTACCCGAAGATTTTGTAAAGAGAGCAGCAAAACGGGACTCGTTATTATTGTTTAATTAACTGAAAATGGAACTCGCAACTCTCCTGTTACGGAAAGTTGCGAATAAACTCTATTTTGCAAAACTAACTGAGCGTGTCTCCCTTATAACGGTAATTTTAACCTGACCAGGATATACCATCTCATCTTGAATCTTTTTTGCAATATCTAATGAGAGCTGTTCTGAGTCTTTATCTGTAACTTGTTCGCTGCCTACAATTACCCGAAGCTCTCTTCCTGCCTGAATAGCATAAGATTTAGTGACTCCGGGGTAGGAGAGGGCAAGATCTTCCAGCTCCTTAAGTCGTTTTATATAGGACTCTATAACCTCGCGTCTTGCACCCGGTCTTGAGCCTGATATTGCATCACTTACCAAAACCAGAGGCGATATTACAGATGTCATTTCCGTCTCCTCATGGTGAGCTCCGATTGCATTGCATATCTCCGGCTTCTCTTTGTATTTTTCGGCTAATCTCATCCCGAGAATTGCATGAGGAAGGTCCGGGTCCTCATCGGAAACCTTACCTATATCGTGTAAAAGACCTGCTCTTTTGGCAATTTTTGGATTCAATCCCAGCTCAGAAGCCAATGTTGCACTTATGTTGGCAACCTCTCTTGAGTGTTGAAGAAGGTTTTGACCATAAGATGACCTGTATTTCATCCGGCCGATAAGTTTGATAAGCTCTACATGAAGACCATGAACACCAAGATCTATACAGGTTCTTTTGCCTGTTTCAAGTATTTCATCATCAAGTTGCTTTTGAACCTTTGCTACCACCTCTTCAATTCTGGCAGGGTGGATACGTCCATCAGTTACAAGCTGGTGGAGCGCAAGTCTTGCTACCTCTCTCCTAACAGGGTCAAATGCAGATAGTAGTATCGCCTCAGGAGTATCATCAACAACAATTTCAACTCCTGTTGCAGCTTCCAAAGCCCTGATATTCCTACCTTCACGTCCGATTATTCTCCCCTTAATCTCGTCGCTCTCTATATTAAAGACAGTGACAGCATTCTCAATTGCAGTTTCAGGAGCAATACGCTGAATGGTATTAATTACTATTCTTTTGGCCTCCTTGCCGGCTGTAAGCCTCGCTTCGTCCATCACTTCACTGATGTATGACATAGCTTCACTTTTAGCCTCAGATTTCATTGTCTCGATCAGCTGGTTTTTTGCATCCTGTGCAGATAAACCTGCAATATTCTCAATTTTTTGAATAGCCTCTATCCTAAGTTTTTCGTACTCTTCACCCTTTTTCTCTGCAATCTCCTGCTGTAATTTTAGGTTTTCTCTTAACGACTCAACCTCTCTCTGTTTTTTCTGTAATTCGGAATTTTGCTGATTAATATGAAGCTCTCTTTGTTTAAGCTTTGTCTCCTGATTGATAATCAGATTTGTCCTTTCAAGAATCTGCTGTTCGTGTTCAGTTTTAAGTTGAAGAAACTTCTCTTTAGCCTGAAAGATCTTCTCCTTTCTTATATTTTCACCGTCTTGTTCGGCACATCTTATTATATCTTCTCTCTTCTTCTTGAGGATTATATTATGACCTACAAAGTAGGAAATACCAAAGCCGGCCATTGCAGCCAGCAGAATAGTTATTATGATTTCCATTTTCTCTTATATCTGTATATATAG
>CAZCXB010000124.1:0-5978 GCA_964502485.1 uncultured Muribaculaceae bacterium
GAACTATCCTTTGTGAGCTAAAGAGTGAATCAGTACCACTCAACTTTATAGAGTCTATCGAGAAGAAGATAGAGAGGGAGGAGAAGAGAAGAGCTGTAATTGCAGAGACCCTTCAGATTATAGGGGTTGCTCTCTTTTTTGTGCTACTGCTGGGATCCCTACTCTACTATTTAGGTGTAACTGATTACGATACATCTATATCGGATATTGCTGCTAAGCTACGAAAATCATACTTTCCGGAGATTATAAGCAGGGTATCTCTAATCTTTAAACAGGGAAGCACTACCGTTTGGCTGGTTGTTGTAGTTAACTCGCTCATTCTTCTCTTGCTACAGATGAGTCTTGCAAAACTGTATACAAGAAGGCTTAAGCAGTAGGTAGGTATACTCTTAAGCGGTATGCTCCGGTCTCAATAGATCAATAACGCTTTTCACAGGTGAAAAGGTGGTTATCGGCACCTCAATAAACATAGTATTCCATTGACTCATCGCACCATTCCACAGTCCGGGGAGTTCAAGAGCTTTAACAGATCTCCCCTCTACACTCTTTATTGAGATAAAACCTGTCTCCTGATCTACAAACCTATTTAAATCAAATTTATCTCCTTTGTAGTCTTTTAAAGAGCAGACAATATCTACAGGATTGAAGTGTGTAGAACTCTCAATGATATTTCTCACTGGTAGAAGAGCGGAATTCAGCTGGGCACTCTCAAGAATCTGTAACGAAGTGGATCCATCCGAATCCATAACAACAAATGGACCTCCACCGGGTTCACCTGTGTTTTTGACCATACCACAAACTCTAAGTGGTCTGTTGAGTTTGGCAAATAGATAATCCCTCTCTATCTCCTCTGGCAAATGTGGTAAAGTAATTGAAAATGAAGATTTGAGAAACTCCTTAATTTCGTTTATCAGTTTTTCATTACAATCCTCCTCTAATTTTTGGATATAATAGAATAGTTGATGACGAAGGGATAAGAGCTTACCTATTAGCACATTTTTCCACCATACTGTATCATTGGAGAGCTCCTCCCTGGTGACATTGTCAATATTTTTGATAATCACAATATCTGAATCAATTTCACTAAGATTCTCGATTAGAGCACCATGACCTCCGGGTCTAAATACAAATCTTCCTGCACTATCTCTTAATGGTCTATTCTCCATATCAACAGCAAGAGTATCAGTTGACTCTTTCTGAAGAGTGAAGGATACATCAAACTCACAACTATATCTCTTTTGATACTCACTCTTTACTCTGTTGAACAGATCTTTGAATTTATCAAGATGTTCAGGAGAGACTGTAACAACCATTCTAGCTATTCCATCAGTTGATAATGAGTATTTTGCAGCTTCTGCAAGATGCTCTTCAAAAGGGGTTCTTTGATAGTCATCATAGTTGTGGAATTTTATTAGCCCCTTTGGAAGCGATCCGTAACCTAGACCATCTTCATAGAGTATCGTTTTGAGAATCTCTATTTTGTCAATATTTGAGTCTCTATTTTTTGAGGCAATATCATTATAAAAGGGGAACTTGTCAATATTTTCAAAAAAATGCGATACGGGAGAGTCAACTTTCAACTCCTCTCCCGATTCAAGAGCACTCAGACCCTCGTATAGATCTTTAAACATCCTTGTTGCAGCACCCGATGCAGGGACAAATTTACAAAGCTCACCTCTGTACTCTTTACATTCAAGGAGAGCTCTTTTCTGCTCCTCTTTAGGTAAAACTGTTATACCGTTTCCCGGGGTTGCTGCAGAGACTATATTCAGATAGGGAAATCCGTTTTCAAAAAAAGCTATCTGATTCTGAATTTTCTCCTTAGATATGCCCCTCTCTTCGAGCTGTTTAATATCCAATTCTGTAAACATATAGTTAATCTTTTTAAGTTTATAATTTTATATCTCCTCCTCTATTTGAAAGAATATCAACTGCAAAATTAAGCACTTCCGGAGTAAACTCTTGTCTGTACTTATATTCAGATCTTATCTTCTCAAACATCTCCGGAGATCGTTTAAGTTTGGTACTCTCTTGATTAATGGCGAAATAATTTTGAAACAAATAGTTAAGATTATCATATATAGAAAGCTCTCTATTATATTTAAAATCCACAACATCTGCAGTTGGCGGTGATATTGAAAACTCTTTAAGAGGTTCAATATCATAGTGCTTTGCAAAGCTCCTTACTGTCATTGATGTTGCATTCATCTTACCTTCAATAGAGTAACCTGCGATATGTGTAGTGGATATATCAGAGAGACCCAATAAAACCGGGTTGATTTGAGGTTCACCTCTCCAGACATCAGTAATAATAGCACCCAATCTATTACTATTGCCAATCAGGGCCTGTTCATCCGTTATCTCCCCTCTCGCAGTATTGATAAAAAGAGAGCCGGCTCTCATCCGGGAGAAAAACTCCTCACTACACATATTGGCAGTTGATTTGTCGAGGGGTACATGCATTGTAATTATTTCACACTCCTTTAAAAGGTGTGTGACATCAAAATACTCTTTATCACTAATTCCTAAGGATTTTAAAGGGGGATCACATCGCATAACGTTGAATCCCAATAACCCGGCTACCTTAGCAACACCCTCACCTACATTTCCGGCTCCAATTATACCAATTTTTTTAGTTAACAGATCTCCCCTTTTTTTTGCATCAAGTGCAAAGAGTGATGTTATAACATACTGCACAACACCCATAGAGTTGCACCCCGGGGCACTGTAAATATCTATGCTCATCTCTCTGCAGAGATCCTTGTCAATATGGTCTTCTCCGATAGTTGCAGTAAAAATTGAGTTCACTCTGCTCTTCTCTAACAATTTACTGTTACAGTTTGTGCGGGTTCTTATGATTAAAGAGTCCGCATTAGAGGCTGACTTAGAATCGATCATCTCGCCCTTTAGATAGATCACATTACAAAAGGGCTCAAGAATACCTTTAATATAAGGTATATTCTCATCTATTACAACAGAAACTGTTTTACGCATATCTCTCAGTTATACTAAATGCCTATTTTAATATCAAAACCTCAACTATCTCCTCTTCGAGGATTTCATTCATCCTCTTAACAATAGTCAATCTCTCCATAAAGAGATGATTTCTGGCAGAGGAGGAGGATATTTTGCAAAATAGCTTACCATCCTTAAAGAACTTCTCGGTTGTATATTCGGTGTATCTCTCACCTACTGCCTTCTCCCAAGCCTCAAATACACGTACTCTTCGAATACCCTCATCTAATCCGTTGCTTTTGAGGAAATCCCCAAAGAGATCACCAATCCTAACCACCTTTTGTCTTCTCATAAAACCCTCCCGGCACTTAACTCAATAGATAGAGAGCTTCCATTTATCCGGTTTAATACATCACCTACCCTGACCTTGTTACTGTCTGTAATAAATATCTGCCCAAACTGACTGGAAGAGACAAGGCTAAGCAATGACTCTACTCTTTGCATATCCAGCTTATCGAAAAGATCATCCAAGAGTAAGATTGGTGGTTTTTTATGAATTTGGGACATAATCTCAAACTGAGCAAGCTTAAGTGCAATTAAAAATGACTTCTGCTGTCCTTGTGACCCGTATAAACGAAACTGATTCCCGTTCATAAAGAATAGGAGATCATCTCTCTGAATACCTGTTGTTGTATATTTTAATGCAATATCACGCTGTGCATTTGTTTTATGAAGCTCCTCAAGAGTTGTCTCATACAAGTCAGATTTATAATTGATTGAAATACTCTCTCTTGCGGAGGATAGCAACTCATAATATCTCTGTGTTACAGGGGTCAGTATTGAAGTAAACTCCTCCCTTTTTTTGTGAATAAATGTTGCATTCAATGACATTCTTTCGGTTAATGTATCCAACAGATCTACATTAAGTTCAGGAGCTTTAAGTACTTTGTTTCTTTGCAATAGCAGCTGATTGTAGTTCTGCAGCCTCCTTAAATACTCTCTGTCAAGCTGAGAGATAATGGAGTTAATGAATCTCCTTCGCTCCTCTCCCGACTCATTAATCAGACAAGAGTCGTAAGGTGATACCATAACAATAGGTATAAGTCCGATATGATCTGATAGCCGACTGTATAGCTTGCCATTATTACTAAACTGTTTGGTTCCGTCCCTCTCTAATTTAAGAACAACATTATCAATACTTCCATCTTCCCTGGTATACTCTCCGGATACCCTGCACAAACTCTCATCAGATGCTATAGTGTGAATATCGAGGGGAGAAAAGTAGCTTTTTGTCATAGAGAGATAGTAGACAGAGTCGAGGAGGTTACTCTTTCCCGAACCATTTATTCCGGATATACAGTTTAATTTAGGAGAGAATTGAATGTCTGCTTCCGATATGTTTTTGAAACCGGAGATCTTTAACCTTTTTAAATACATCTATTACCTTGTTGACACACAAAGTTACTACTTTTATCGATTTAAAATTTGAGATTCGATAAAATATTGTAATTTTGCACCCTGCTAAAAAAACAGATAAATGTCAAAGAAAATTAAACATCAGGATCCGGAAGAGAGTGTTGAGAACGCTCTGAATAAAACCGAGCAAATTATAGAGAAGCACAAGAATACGCTAATCTACGCCGTAGTTGCTATCCTTGCAATATCCGCTATAGGATTTGCATATCAGCATCTTTACCGCAAACCTCTCAAAGAGGAGGCTTTGTCTCAGTCATTTATTGCAGAACAGTACTTTAGGGCTGATTCATTTTCCGTTGCTCTAAACGGAGACGGTAATGCTCTTGGATTTAGTCAGATAATTGACGAATATGGTTCAGCTGCAGCAAAATCGGTCTATCTGTATGCCGGAATTTGCGAACTTCAGCTGGGGAACTTTAATGAGGCTATCTCATATCTTAAAAAGTACAAATCGAAGGATCCTATCATGCAGGCAAGAGCTCTTTGCAATATTGGAGATGCATATGCTTCCCTTATAAAGAACAAGGAGGCTCTCGACTACTATTTAAAGGCAGCAGCACATGCAGATAATATTTTTGCTGCAGGTTATCTTCTTAAGGCAGGAATCATGCATGAGGAGCTTGGCAACAAAGAGGATGCAATTAAGATTTACGAAGATATAAAGGTTAAGTATCCTCAGAGTATGGAGGGTTACGAGGCAGATAAGTATATTGCAAGATTGAATCAGTAATATATTTATAACCACCTCTTCAGATAAAAAACAGAACTATGGGAAGAGCATTTGAATTCAGAAAAGAGCGTAAAATGAAGCGGTGGGGCAATATGTCCCGTGTCTTTACCCGACTGGGAAAAGAGATAACAATGGCCGTTAAGGGTGGAGGGCCTGATCCTGATAACAATTCGAGACTCAGAGCACTGATATCTACCGCGCGTTCGGAGAACATGCCAAAGGATAATATCGAGAGAGCAATTAAACGTGCCGTTGAAAAGGATCACAGTGAGTTCAAAGAGATTGTTTATGAAGGCTATGGTCCTCACGGGGTTGCATTCCTGATAGAGACTGCCACAGATAACTCTACAAGAACCGTTGCAAATATTAGAAGTTACTTCAATAAATTTGCCGGGTCGCTTGGTACCTCAGGAAGTGTTGAGTTTATGTTTGATCATAAATGTGTCTTTAAGGTAAAGTGCGCAGTTGCTCCTGATCTTGAAGAACTTGAACTCGAATTAATCGACTACGGTGCCGAAGAGCTCTTTATGGAGGAGGATGAGTTGATAATCTATGGAAGTTTTGAATCTTTCGGTACAATTCAGAAATTTATTGAGGAGAAGGGTATGGAGCTTATGACAGGTGGTTTTGAGAGAATCCCAAATACAGAGCTTAAGATTCTGGAAGGAGAAGCTAAGGCCGAGATTGAAAAACTTATAGAGAGGTTTGAAAATGATGATGATGTTCAAAATGTATACCACACAATGTCACATTAGAAACATCTGCAAATAATAGAATCGCAGAGAATTAAGAAGGTTGCACATAACAAGGGAGAGGC
>CAZCXB010000125.1:0-5879 GCA_964502485.1 uncultured Muribaculaceae bacterium
AATTCAACGGGACTTCTGCTAATGTTTCCGTTTGGATCGTAGTAGATATTTTGCTGTTCACTCTCTCTGGGTTGATTGTAGAGATAGTAATCACCGTTCACCGTTATCTCCTGATTATCCTTGAAAATATGAGTGTAGTTAAGATTTGCCGAAAAGTTATCAAATCGGTATTTGTTGATAATACTTGCATCTATTTTTTCTTTAAGAGTACCATCTTGGTAAAACCTATTCCCGGAATCAGCGTCTGTTGAGTCATGATACTCTCTTAGCGATCCGTTTACAACAAAACCTATAATATTTTTTCTATTTGCAAAAAAGTCATTTGATATCTTGAGGCTATGTCCGTTGAATGATCTTAACATCATTGTATTGCTGGTTGAAATATCTCCCTCACCCATATCAGTCATAGTTATAAACCGATTAAAACCTGTGCTGTACCGTGGGCTGTATGTTAATGATGTATTGCTTCTTTCGCCCCGGTTGCTTATCAATAGAGTTGCGTCTGATGAATGATAATATTTTTCATAAAGAGCTGCAGTATAACCCGCTCTTAAAGATCCACTTATTCCACGTGCAAAATTTCTCTTTGTGCGGATATTGATAATACCTCCGGCACCTGATGCATCATATTTGGATGATGGGTGCGCAATTATCTCTATTTTGTCAATAGTAGAACCATCTGTTCCACTTAAAAGAGATTCAAGATCAGCTCCTGTTATGTTTGTTGGCCTTCCGTCCATCCATATCTCTACATTTGAGCCATTTAGAAGAATTTTTCCTGATGGATCTATACTAACTCCCGGGGCTTTTCTTAGTATCTCCAGTGCATCACTCCCTTGTGAAATTACTGACTCAGCCACATTCATGATAATTTTATCAAGCTTCTGCTCAATTATAGGTACTCTCGATGTGACTAGTGCCGATTTTAATGCAACTACATCACCGCTTAGGGCAATTGTCCCAAGATTTATGACATTATCTTCGCTGTGTGTTGGCAATGTTAGAGTTGTATCACGGAATCCTATAAACGAGACCTTTAATTCACAATTTTCAGTGACTCTCTTGTCGAAACTAAAGCTTCCATCTTGGTCAGAGATGGTCCCGCTAAGGATTTTTTTATCCTTGTCATGTATTATTACTGTTGCATACGGGAGTGCTTTACCACTCTCTTTTTCAATTATTTTTCCGTAAATTGTATTGCTGTTTTTTGCATTCAGGGTTGTAGATATTACAAGAATTGTCAGTAGAAACGAGAGTTTATTGCGTAGCATAGTAGTGTGAAAGTATTAATAGTATGTAATGCATGATTATCTTTTCACACTAATAGACGAAATATGGGATGTAAAAGTTGCAGATACTACTCTTTTTCGGAATTATTCTGTAAAAAAGAGGCTGCTCACTTTTTTGGCAGCCCTCTTTTTTTTGTTTGAATATTAATTTGAGGTGCCGACTCTGCTCCCCTCCTCCAGGTTTCCAACCTTTCTCTGTTTTATCGCTTTGCTCTGGCCAAAACGATAGCTGAAACTAACGGCTACTCTTTGTGATTTTGATTCAGATTCGAAAGTATAGCTCTTTATATTGTCGTTTTTGATTTCGGCTCTGTTCTTTTGAGTGCGAAGAAGATCGTGTACTGTAACAGATATGTTTGCCCTATTATCCATAAATGTTCTCTTGAACCCGAGAGTAATCTCTCCGATTGGTTTGATTTTGAAGTATCCGTATGGAGCTCCGGACTGATAACTTCCTGTTAATTCAATTTTAATGTTTTTTGGAAGGATTAAATTTGTACTCAGGAATCCGTTGGAAAAGAGAGATTCACTCTTATAATCTCCTGATGAGTTACTTAAGTAAGCAACAAATATATTTGTATTTATTGTTAACCATTTTTTTACCGGGAGCTCTGTTATCGACACGGATAAGCCTGTAAAATTTTGGTTACCAAAATTATCCATCTTTATTATCTTCTCTCCGTTCTCCATATTAAAAAATGGACTTTGAACTATTGCGTCCCGTGTGTATTGCCCACTGAGGGAGAAATTAAAATGTTGCTTGATACCTAGCGAAAGGCTTATCTGATTGCTGAACTGTGGTTGCAGATTGGGGTTTCCTTCAATTGCGCTGCTTGCATCGATATACATACGAAACGGGTTAAGCTGCCTGAAGCTTGGTCTTCTTACTCTAAGCGTATAAGATAAGCCCCATCTGATATCTTTGTTCGGATTATAACCGGCAAATAGAGTAGGGAATAGATTGAAATAATTTCTGGATGTTGTAGTATCTGCACTTATCCACTCACCGGTAGTTTGTGTTACCTCTCCTCTGAGACCTGCCTTGAGGGTTATCTTAGGATTTATCTGAGCGGCACCGGAGATGTAGAGAGCAGAAATATCTTCATTGTATTTAAATTGAGAGCTTAGCTGGTTATTAATTAACCATTTATCATCGGTAAAATCTAATCTTACAAGATTATTGTCAGTCATACTTCTGGCCCATTTAACTCCACTCTCCATCTTGATTTTCCCGAAAATTATCTGCTCATAATCTGCTTTGAAAGAGAGGATATTTATATACTGCAGAGAGTTGCTGTTAAAAATATTCGGCTCTCTTGTCTGCACTCCCTGAGGATTGATAAAGATATTCTCCTGAGATGAGTATTTTGATACATCATAATATCCGTAATCAAAGTTAAGTGTTATCTCCTGACTGTTTTTAAAGATTCGGGTGTAGTTAAGATTTGAGTTAATATAATCAAACTCATCCTCACCATAGATATCTGTTTTGCTTTTTTCTACAAGATTCCCATTGTTAAAGAGATTATTCTCTGTCCCCTTTCCGGAATTAACCTCGCTTTTGCTTGACATAACATTCACTATAAATCCGAATATGTTTTTTTTGTCGAGAAAATAGTCGTGAGACAATCTTACACTATGAACAGGATCATCGAAGTTAAGGTCTGTGTAACCATCAAGAACCACTCCTGATCCCATATCTGTTCTTGACATAACCCTTTCAAAACTTTGATTGTACCGTGGGCTGTATGTAATTGAGGTGCTGTTCTTTTCCGCTCTGTAGTTAAGGTTAAGTGTTCCATCGGCTCCATAATAGAGCTTATCATATGATGCAAGGTTAAATCCACCTCTTACCGAACCGCTAATCCCTTTTGCAAAATTCCTTTTTGTTCTTATGTTGATGATTCCCCCTGCACCGGATGCGTCATATCTCGATGATGGATGAGAAATTATCTCGATCTTATCAATTGTTGAGCCATCTGTTCCGCTGAGAAGTGCCTCCAGCTCCGGACCTGAGAGGTTGGATGCTCTTCCGTCTATCCAGATCTGTACAGATGAACCATTGAGCAGAATATTACCGGATGGATCAACACTTACACCCGGGGCCTTTTTTAGAATGTCAAGAGCATTACTCCCCTGTGTTGAAACCGCCTCCGAAACATTCATTACAATTTTATCAAGTTTCTGTTCAATAACAGGCACCTTTGCGGTAACTACAGCAGAGCCTAGGTTAACAGCATCAGCTGCCAGTGAAATTGTTCCAAGATCATGAGTTAGAGAAGAGTTATCGATTAGTACATTTATTGTAGTATCCTTAAATCCAATAAATGTTATTTTAACCCTATAATCTCCATTGTCGAGATTGTTTAGTTTGAATTGACCGTTATCGTCGCTTATAGTCCCGCATACAACTCTGTTCTGGTTGTTGTGAATGCTGATTGTTGCATATGAAAGAGCTTTATTGTTCTCTTTTTCAATAATTTTACCGTAAACGGCTCCGCTGTTTTTTGCGCCATAAAGGCTTAGTGTAAATATACTTGCAATTAGAAGTAAGATAAATTTGTTATACATGGTAATGTTAGTTTAAAGGTACTTAGTAATGCACACTATTCACTATACACCTTTAGACGTTTTTTTAACCACTTTTGTTACATTATTTGATAATATTACTGTTTTTGAAATAGATCGATAGGGTCAATCCACGTTTTTAACATTTAAAAAGTTCACAAGGGTTGATTCCCAAAAGAGACATCTTTTTTTGTATCATCGGGAGCTCTTCATTTAGAAACTGTCTACGTTGCAGGTCCAGTATCTTATCTCTTGCATCCTCTGATGTATAGTATCCGACCCCTCTTTTGTTGAAAATAATCTCAATACTCTGTAGGTAATCGTATGTTCTCATAATTGTATTGGGGTTAACTCCCAGAGCACTTCCAAGCTCTCTTACCGAAGGTATTCTCTCACCCGGCAACCACTCTCCACTTAAAATCCTGTCACTAATTGTGTCGGAGATCTGGAGGTATATCGGTTTATGTTCGTTAAAATCCATAATATTCTAGTATTGAAGTTTTTTCATTCTGTAATATGCTGCTGTCAATGCACCTATCGGGAATCCGAAGTTGTACAGAAGAGCTAAAAATCCAATTGATATCTTAAGTCCCGGATAGGGGGCGAAATAGTCACTCCTGAAAAGCTCATATAGATTGTCTGCTCTTATTTGTAATTCGAAATTCTGGAGTGTAGAGATCTGCTCTTTATATACATAGAGAAAGAGAAAAGCGATAATAAGAGTAAAAATAATATATGTACCCACTATTGCCAATACTGTTTTTACGGCTTTATTTCCGCGGAAAAGCAGATTACCTAAAAGACAGAGTAACGGAATAATTATAATGTCAGTAAGAGAGCTGCTCAGCTTAGTAAGAAAATTGGAGTCAGTAATCAGCAAACCGGAGAACATGGAAGGGTTTATAACAGAGATTAATGTATCTGTAAATACTATTGTTATAAAAGCAAACAGAGGAAGAATTACGCAAGAGATAAGCAGCATAGAGAGAAATTTCTCCTCAATAGATGCCGGAAGTGCTACATAATCAATCCCTTTTTTGGGATGATTGTAATTTTTATACATACTAAAAGGGGCGGAGAGTGCTGTTATAAACACTGCAACATATAGATAGGTGCTTCTAACCTCCATAGGAACGGCATATCCACGAGCAAACAGTATCGATGTTATCCAAATTCCCACTAATAGCAGAGACATTATCGCTCCCATCTTAGTAATTAGTGGTAATCTCTCTCTCAGCTCTTTTGTGAGAAGTTTTCCAAATCTGCTTATATTAAAATATATTTTCATCACTCTAATGTTTTATTTACGGAAAAGGTTCATAATAGTTTGTCTATTTTTAAGTGTGGTATTGAAGAGAGCTTCAATGTTGACCTTTGACTCCTGAGATGACTCGTTTTTACTCACAATCACATAGCCTCCTGGAGTGCTTTCACAATGGAGAGAGTCATCTGAAGGGTTTCCTTTGAAGCTGAAAGAGAGCTTCTGAGAAATACTCTCTATTGTCTCATTCAAAAGTACTCCGTCACGATCTAAAATTATTATCGGGTCTATCAAATTTTCAAGATCTCTTACTTGATGAGTTGAGATTACTATACATGTATCGTCAGTTGAAGCTTCCGAAATAACTCTTCTAAGTTGAGACTTAGATGGGATATCAAGACCGTTGCTTGGTTCATCCATCAGTATAAGTTTTGTGTTTGTAGCAAGAGAGAATGCTATCAATGCTTTTTTCTGCTGTCCGTAAGACAACTTGGAAAATTTGAAATTTCCATTTACATCAAACTCTGTCATAAGTCTGCTGAATTTGTTTGCATCGTATCTTGGATAGAACTCTCCTCTTAAGTTAGCATATTGATTTACAACAATATCCGGTGCAATAAAATCTTCCGGGATATAGATTATCTCTTCGTAAAATTCAGGATTCCTGTCAAATGGAGTGAAACCCATAACTGTACACTTCCCTCTTTTCAACTTAAGAAAACCACCGATTATTTTTAGCAGTGTTGTTTTTCCAACACCGT
>CAZCXB010000126.1:0-5857 GCA_964502485.1 uncultured Muribaculaceae bacterium
CTATCGATTCTACTGTTTTAATGCATATTACAACAGAAACATATAGAGGCATCTCTCAGGATATTGAGAAATACATCAGTAACAGAATAAACTATCTTGAGCTGATCAATTCCGGAAAGAGAGAGGAGGCGTACACCCTAATTAAAAACGTACAAAATCTATGTTATGAGAGTTTGAGGATGTCAAGTACCGAACTTGAAAAAAGCATTCTTAAAATAAGAAACAGCCATACTGAGTATAGTAATCTTTTAAAGCGCAGGATCTCTTTTCAGATAGTACTTTTCGGATCGATAATCTCTCTTCTGATTTTATTACTCTCTATCTTCATTTTAAGAATGATAAGAAAAATTACGTCAGAGATCAGATCCGGAGTAGAGATTCTCGCCTACTCATCGTCCAACATTCTAACGACAATAACCGAAATATCTGCAGGTGCATCAGAGACGGCGGCGGCAGTATCAGAGACAACAGCCACAATAGAAGAGGTCAGACAGACAGCTACCATGTCTAACCAAAAAGCCAAATCTCTTATTGAGAGTTCCCAAAAGGTAAGCAATTCGGCCGAAAAAGGGAAGAACTCCCTCGATGAGGTAATAACAGGAATGGAGAAGATAGATTTTCAAATGAAGAAGATATCAGATACGGTTTTGAAGCTATCGGAGCAGAACAGAAAGATTGGCGAGATAACATCTACGGTATCCGATATTGCAGACCAGTCGAATCTTCTTGCAGTAAATGCAGCAATCGAGGCAGCAAAGGCGGGGGAGCACGGGCGAGGTTTTACTGTTGTAGCTCAGGAGATCAGAAATCTTGCAGATCAGTCTAAGCGTGCTACTATCCAGGTAAAAGAGATCCTTAATCAGGTAAATAAGTCTGTTGAAAATGCAGTAGAGGTGACGGATGAAGCGGCAAGAACTGTGGAAGCCGGCAAGGAGCTTGTTATGCAGAGCGGTGAGGTGATTGATATTTTGGCCGAAAACATAGAGGAGTCCGGAGAGGTCTCACTGCAGATCTCCTCTTCAAATCATCAACAGATGGCAGGGATGGATCAGATTGTCCCAGCTATGGAGAATATCAAAAAGGCAAGCGAGCAAAATGTTAATGGGATGCAACAGGCCCAAAGTGCAACTCAGGAGATACATAACCTTGGGCAGACACTCAGGAAGATTCTGGTAAAATATGATCTCTAAAAATTCTTATTAAATATCTGACAATATGCTCGATAATTTTGACAATGATAGTTTTATCAAGGAGTTACTAAATGACTTCCGTATTGAAGCTTTTGAGCATTACGAATCTATTGTCAAGGGGTTGATAGATCTCGAAAAGATTGACAATAGTTCTAAAAGTCATGATATAATTGAGAGAATTTACCGTGATACACACAGTCTTAAAGGAGCTGCAAGAGCAGTTAATCTCCCGGAAATTGAGAGGCTGTGTTCAACTCTTGAATCCATCTTTGGATATCTGAAAAAGAGAGAGATATCAACCTCATCACAACTGCTTGATATTCTCCATAAATCTCTGGATGTTCTAAAGATTTTGATCGATAACCTTAGTGACAACAAGCAGATACAGGTAAGCGTTAACTCAACAGTAAAGAATCTTGAGTATATAGTAAAACTCTCATTACAACAGTCAAAATCTAAACAAACAACAGAACTTAAAGAGAAGATAGACGGAAATCAGCAAAATATATCAGAGAACGAAGATGAAAATCTTAACGATAATGATAGTAGTGAGACAACTATTACCGGCAAAGGTGAGGGACACGATAGGGAGACAGAGAGACACGATCTGTACTCGGTAAGGATTCCAACCGGACATCTTCACCAGATACTTTCCGAGAGTGAAGATTTTATCGCAATAAAAACAACATTAGATTATTACAGAAGAACCCTCGAGAATTTATATGTTAAACATAGAGACGAAGAGCTTTACGGTCTGATAAAGGATCTTATCGCCTTTCAGAAGGTATCCTCGAGGATGATTGATGATCTCATTATAAACATTAGAGAGACTCTTCTCTCTAATTTTTCGACTCTGTTCAGATTAGTACCTAAGATGGTCAGGGATCTCTCCCGCGAGTACTCAAAAGAGATCTCCTTCAATATCTCCGGCGAAGAGACCGAAATAGACAGAAGAATTCTTGAGGAGCTTAAAGACCCTCTTATTCACTTGATTAGAAACAGTATAGATCACGGAATTGAGACACCACAGGAGAGAGTTGATTCGGGCAAAGAGCTAACCGGCAGAATAGATATTCTAATTGAGAAACTTATTGACAGAAAGGTTCGTATTACAATCTCCGATGACGGAGCAGGAATAAACCTGGAAAGCGTACTAAACTCAGCCATAAAGAATGGAGTGCCCGGAGTCAGTAAACCGGAAAATATGTCTAAAGATGATATTATATCATTGATTTTCAAATCGGGAGTCTCATCCAAGAAATTTGTTACAGATATATCAGGTAGAGGTCTGGGTATGTCTATTGTTGCAGAGAAGATCTCTAATATGGGTGGCTCTATTGAGGTTACAACAGAAGAGGGCAAAGGGAGCAAGTTTACAATCACTCTTCCGCAAACAATCTCTACATTTAGAGGTGTACTTGTTGAGGCAGACAATAGGTCACTAATGATTCCTTCTGTATATGTTGAGAAGGCAGTGCGTGTCTCTAAGGATATGATTGGCAACATCGGAGATAAAAGTGTAATTAAGTGTGTAACCGGAGAGACACTTGGAGTAGTGAGACTATCCACAATTCTTGGGATCGAGAGTAAGGATAGAGTAAGAGTCGAATCAGAGACATTAACTCTGCTAATTCTTACAAATAACAATAAGAGAGTTGCCTTTATTACAGATAAGATTATTGGTGAGTATGAAGGCATTGTAAAGGATATGGGGCCTCAGCTTAAATATATTCGCAATATTGCAGGTGTAACAATAATCGAGAATGGCCGGCTTGTACCAGTTGTTAATGTAAATGAGTTAATAGAGAGCACCTCCGAAAAGAGTGAAACCTACGAAAGTTATCAGGCACCGTTAAACGAAGATCACCCTAAGGAGCAAAAGAGAGTACTCATTGTTGAGGACTCAATTACCATAAGATCTATGCTAAGAAACTTTGTGGAGAGTGCCGGCTATAATGTAGTCACTGCTGTAGATGGAGTAGATGCGTTCAATAAACTGGCCGAAGGAGATTTCGATCTAATGGTATCCGATATTGAGATGCCAAGGATGAACGGTTTTGAACTTACAAAAAAGGTTCGGCAAAGAAAGGTAAATTCAGATATACCGGTAATTCTTGTGACAGCTCTCGAAAGCGCCGGTGATATGAAACGAGGCATGGAGGCAGGTGCTGATGCATATATTATTAAAAGTAGTTTTGAGAAGAGCAATCTGATTGAAACAATAAGAAGATTTATATAAACCCTTGTATTATGTCGGAAAACCAAAGCCAAGGCAAAAAAGCGATACGGGTTCTAATAGTAGAGGACTCGCCTATGATACAGAAGCTTCTTAAGAGAATACTGGATGAATCAGGAGATTTTGAGGTTGTTGCTACAGCTTCAAACGGAATTGAGGCTGTCAGGTTTTCCGCTATGTACAAACCGGATGTTATCAGTATGGATCTCCTGATGCCTGTTATGGACGGAATAGAGGCTACTCGACAGATAATGCAAACAAATCCTGTTCCAATTGTAATTGTAAGCAATATCTATAAAAGTCAGGATATGGAACTTGCAATAAAGGAGTTAGAGGCAGGTGCAGTATATATTCTGCCTAAGCCAACAGGCCCGGCTGATCCCGAATATTCAAAAAAAGCTCAAAAATATAGAACTACCTTAAGACTAATGTCTGAGATTAAGGTAGTAAAAAGGAGTGCACAAGGAGTTAAAACAGAGAAGCCGGTTATCAAAGATAGGGAAGCCGGTTCAACAGGAGGTGAGAGAAGAGAGAAGGGTAAATGTACAATCCCTGAAACACTCAAAATTATTGCTATAGGAGCTTCGGCGGGCGGTCCGGAGGGGCTTAAAATTATATTAAGCAGCTTGACAAAAGAGCTTTTTGTCCCGATTGTTATAGTTCAGCACATCGACCCTCATTTTATTGATGGCTTTGTAACCTGGCTTAACGGTTACTCAATACACCCAGTCAAGATTGCCGAGAAAAACGAGACCCTTCTTCCCGGAAAAGTTTATGTTGCACCATCAGGTGTACAGATGCAGATCAGCAGAGATTTGAGTGTCTCATTTAACGGAGATAAAGGGAATAACGGACATATGCCTTCGATAGATGCGCTATTTAATAATCTTAGCAAAGTAATAGGAAGTAACACTTTAGCAATCCTACTATCCGGAATGGGTAAGGATGGAGCTGAGGGTCTTTTCAATCTAAGTAAAACAGGTGCCTACACATTTGCTCAAAATGAAGAGTCCTCACTTGTATTTGGCATGCCGGGGGAGGCAGTCAGATTGGGTGCTGCTTGTCGTATACTCCCTCCTGCCGATATTGTAAACGAGATAAACAACCTTTTAAATAGTTATGGATCAAGATCAAAGGGATGAATTAGAAAAGGGCTATATACTAGCTGTAGAAGACTCTATGGTTCAAGCCAAGAGGCTGGAGTACTTCTTCAAGAAATATCGGCTCAACTATCGCCTGTTCTCAACCGGAGAAGAGGCACTGATATATGTTAGCAAAAGGACTCCTGTACTCGTTATCAGTGATATAATAATGCCCGGAATGGATGGTTATCAACTGTGCAGAGAGTTAAAGGAGAACCCCTCAACATCGGCGGTTCCTGTTATTCTTCTAACATCACTCCAAGACCCCAATGATATAATACGCGGTCTTCAGGCAGGGGCAGATAACTTTATCACTAAACCATATGACGAGAGGTATCTGCTTTCAAGAATTGAGCACCTTTTAAGCAATCGAAACAGGGATTCAGATATCCAGATACGTGAAAAGACAGAGCCTATAAATCTTAAATACAGAGGAGAGGAGTTTAAAATAACATCGGGAAGGAGGCAGATTCTCGATCTTTTAATCTCTGTTTATGATACTGCAATTCAAAGAAATGATGAGCTTACTGCTATTAAACTCCAGCTCGAAGAGACAAACCGTAGTCTTCTTCAGGCAAATGAGGACCTTGACGCTTTTTCAAGAACCGTATCACACGATCTAAAATCTCCTCTATCTGTAATAATCGGATTTACAAGTGCAATTATGGACAATCCGGAGACAACGGTCTCTGATGAGGAGAAGAGCTACATTCAGTTTATTCATGAATCAGCCCTTGAGATGACTCAACTGATTAGGGATCTTCTCTCCTTTTCTCAGTCCGGGAGGTTGGATTTGCAAGAAGAGGAGCTCGATTTAAGTGATATTGCCAACGATATAATTGGGGGAATACTATTAAGATACCCGGAGAGCAAACCGGAGGTAATAATTGAGACAGGGCTTAAAGCAAGGGCAGATAATAAGTTAATGAGAGTTGTCCTCGACAATCTGATAGGCAATGCTGTTAAATATAGCTCTAAATGCGACTCTCCCTCAATCACTTTCGGTAAAAAAGAGTATTTCGGTAAAGATATGTTCTATATAAAAGACAACGGTGCCGGGTTTGATATGTCAAAAGCGGACAAACTCTTTCAACCCTTTGTTAGGTTACACTCAGGTATGGAGTATAGCGGAACAGGAGTTGGATTGTCTACAGTAAAGAGAATAATTGAAAAGCATGGTGGTGAGATATGGGCAGAATCCCAGAGTGGTAAAGGTGCAACTTTTTTCTTCACACTTGAGTAGATGCATTCAACAAATTGCAATTATTATTGTTATAACTACATATAAA
>CAZCXB010000127.1:0-5785 GCA_964502485.1 uncultured Muribaculaceae bacterium
CCTTTGCAAGGCGTCACAAAATTACCTCAATTGCTGTGAATATGCAAATTAAAAAATTCTTGATATTCATATTGCTTCTCGCTTCGACACACTCTGTAACAGCTCAGAGCGTAGGTTTGGTCTTAAGTGGAGGAGGAGCAAAGGGGCTCTCGCATATAGGAGTTATCAAAGCTCTGGAAGAGAACAATATACCAATTGACTATATAGCCGGAACATCTATGGGAGCCATAATTGCAGCCCTCTACTCTATAGGTATTACCCCAGATGAGATGCTGGTTATGTTTCGCTCTCCCGAGTTCAACTCTTGGTATAAAGGCGAGTTTGAGAAGGGCTACGCAACCTATATATACAGAAGAGAATCAACTGCAGAGATGCTGGGAGTTCCCATAAGACGCGATAGTAAAAATAGACTCGGGATTAAACTGCCTACAAATCTTGTAGCCCCCTATCCTATGGACCTTGCTGTTTTACAGCTTTTTGCATCATCTTCGGCAGCAATTGAATATGACTTTAATAACCTGATGGTACCTTATAGATGTGTGGCAGCCGACATCGCAAACAAAAAGCCACATGTACTCAGAAGAGGGAATCTGGGATCAGCTGTGAGGGCCTCAATGACCTACCCTTTCTTATTCAAACCTATTATTATTGACTCCATCCTTCTCTTCGACGGCGGATTCTACAACAACTTCCCCTGGGATGTGATGGTGAATGATTTTGACCCCGATTTTCTTATTGGATCCAAGTGCTCAAGCAACGTTCTCGAACCCGATACAGACGACATTATAAGCCAGATAGGCAATATGCTCACAGTAGAGACAGACTATACTATTCCGGAAGACAAAGGAGTGCTGATAGATATCAACCTGCCGGGTGTAGGGATTATGGATTTCCACAGGGTTGACGAGATTATGCAGATTGGATATTCCGAGGCTCAGAGATACATTACCGGACTCAAGGCAAAGATAACGAGAAGGGTTACAGATGAAGAGATTGCTCAAAAGAGGATCGCTTTTCGTGTTAAGACCCTTCCACTCTTATTCAAGGATGTTAACATATTGGGAGATAATCTCAGCAATAAGGAGAAGGATTTCATTAAAAGAACAATAAAAAACAACTCAGACAATATTTTTAACTTCGACCAGCTTAAGCGTGGTTTCTACAGAGTGGTTGCCACCGAGAATATTAACACCATCTATCCTGAGGGACATATGCGAAGTGACTCCCTTTTTGATCTCTATCTGCGAGTTACTAAACAGAGCCCAATGAAGATATCTATTGGTGGCAATATATCTTCTTCCTCTTTAAATCAGGGGTATCTGGGATTTCAATACAACAAGTTCTCTAACAATCCGTGGAGAGCTACTGCCGATGTTAATCTGGGCAGATACTACTCCGGGCTAAACCTTGGGTTACGTCAGGATATAGGCGTAAACCCTCTTTGGTTCTATGAAGCACAGATAACTCTTCACAGGTTTGACTACTTCGCCGGCGGTCAGACAGAGTTCTTTGCAAACAGAGTCCCCAGTAATATCCAGGAGTCAGAGCTCTTTTTAACACTAAGCGCCGGAACCCCACTAAATATAGAGAAGAATCTTCTTGCTAAGATCTTTATTAATTCAGGCCGCAATATTTATGAGTATTATCAGACAGATAACTATACCACATACGATATTCCCGATTTAACAAACTTCACCTACTTCTCCCCGGGAGTCTCCTTAGAGAGAAATATTACAAACTATAAACTGTACCCTACGGAAGGGAGGAGAGATAAGCTATCTCTCAGATACAGCATTGTTTCCGAGGAACATACACCGGGAAGCACCTCTCCTAACCGTTCAGATATTACAGAGAACACGCACTACTCCTTCTCTGCCCGTATCTACTCCGAAAAATACTACCATATAAATTCACTTATATCTTTGGGAGTTCTGGCAGATCTCTCTCTCTCAAACAGGACATACATGGGAGATCATATCTCTACCCTTCTATATATGCCGGCATTTACCCCTAATCCTCATAGCAAAACCCTTCTGCTCAACGGATACCGTGCACCTTCATACGCGGGAGTTGCCATCACCCCAATAGTAAAGATCTCCGGATCACTATCTGTACATCTGCAGGCAGCATATTTTAAGGCATACAGACAACTTATAGAGAATAGTGAAGGAGTTGCAAAGTTCACAGGCATATTTCCTCCGGGGGCATTTATGGCTAATGCAGCTGTTGTGTGGCAGTCGCCTGTAGGACCTGTATCCCTATCGGCAACCTACTATCAGAAATCACAGGTCAAGTGGTACCCTCAACTTAATATCGGATTCCTTATTTTTAAACCTAAAGCGCTGGCAAACTAAAACTAAACAATTATTCCGGAAAAGCATGAACCCACTCAAAAAACTTGCCGGCGAAACTGCTGTATATGGGCTGAGCACCATACTTGCCAGAGTCATTAATTTTATTTTTGTCCCAATATATACCCGGATGCTATCTACCGGCAGCTATGGTATTGCGGTCGATTTTCTGGCATATATAGCCATCCTTCAGGTAGTACTTACCCTTGGACTCGAAACCGGTTGTTTCAACTTTGCAAATAAACACCGTAATCCAAACACCGTTTTTTCTAACGCACTTGCTACTATAGGATTGCTCTCAGCGCTTTTTCTGGGGTTGGTAATAATATTCTCAGGTGAAATATCTGCCTTCTACTCCTTGGGAAGTTCGGCAACAGCCGCTGCCCGCGACTACACAAGCGTTATCCTACTAGTTGGAGGAATCCTCGCAACAGACTCCTTTACCTCAATACTCTTTGCAAAACTGCGCTTCGAGCACAAGGCACTTAAATTCGCAACCCTCAAAACAATAAAGATTCTATCCGAGACCACCTTTAACTTTCTGCTCTTCTTTTGTGCACCTGCTTATATAGCATCAAACCCGGATACTCTCCTTCTCAACTTTATATCTGCCACACCGGACTTCAACTATATCATCTTTGCAATCTTCCTAAGCTGCATAATATCAATTATAATCTTCATTCCGGACCTTTTACGTCTAAGACTCACTTTCGAGAGAAAATTATGGAGAGAGATGATGCTCTATTCGCTACCTCTTATGGTTGCAGGGTTACCGGGAATATTAAACGACTTTGTAGACAGAATCATGTTCCGGTTCTTCTCTCCTCCCGGCAATATCTGGGAGTCAGATTTGGGAGTATTCGGAGCCTGGGTCAAATTTGCAACCATAATGATGCTCTTTATTCAGATGTTCCGGTTTGCTGCAGAGCCATTCTTCTTTTCCAGAGCAAAAGAGGAGAGATCAAGAGAGCTATATGCCTCTGTTATGGAGCACTTTACTGCGTTCTGTATGTTGATTTTTCTTGGAGTTCTACTCTATCTCGATGTTATATCCCTTATTATCGGAAACGAATTTCAGGCAGGGATAGATATTGTGCCGGTGATGCTTCTGGCATATGTGGTACTGGGAATGAACTTCAATGTCTCTATGTGGTACAAGCTCTCCGGAAAGACAAACATTGCAATCTATATAACTTTAGCCGGATTGGCTGTAACACTCTGCGTTAACATAATCTTTATGCCTCTCTTCTCTTACCACGCAGCAGCCTGGGGACATCTGCTTAGCTATCTTACGATGTTTATTATAAGTACCACTCTTGGTAACCGCTACTACCCGATTCCGTACAGATGGAGTAAAATTGGCATCTTTGTATCTGTAGGTATTGCACTTTACTTTATATCACTTATTTATAAAGAGTCCGGAATCATATTAAGATACTCTCTCAATACATTGCTTATCCTTTTTTATCTATTACTATACCTAAAAATTGAAAAGATATCAATATGGAAATTAAAATTCTGAACCGTTCAAGATTTGAACTGCCGCAATATGCAACAATTCACTCTGCAGGTATGGATCTCAGAGCAAACATAACCGAGAGTATTGTGATTCCGCCCTTAAAAAGAGAGCTTATCCCAACCGGTATCCATATAGAGTTGCCGGAGGGCTATGAGGCGCAGATTCGCCCGAGAAGCGGCCTTGCAGTAAAATATGGCATCGGAATTGTGAATAGTCCCGGTACAATAGATTCAGATTACAGAGGGGAGATAAAAATCATCCTGGTAAACCTCTCCGACAGTGACTTTATTCTCAACTCAGGTGAGAGAATTGCACAAATGGTTGTCGCAAAATTTGAGAGAGTTGAGTGGAAAGAGGTAGAGGAGTTGAATGATAGTGAGAGAGGTGAAAAGGGTTTTGGATCTACAGGTAAAAAATAGAGAGTATGAATATAAAAGATCTACACAAGCTGTTTATTGACTCTGCCGGGGTTTCAACCGATAGCAGAGCTGTATCTCAAGGGAGCATATTTTTTGCACTCAAGGGTGAGAATTTTGACGGAAATGATTATGCTCTCAATGCTCTTAAAGAGGGGGCAGCATATGCCGTTTGCGACAAAAGTACAATTAAAGGAGAGAAGGTAATAGCTGTCCCTGACACGCTTACGACACTTCAGGATTTGGCAAGATATCACAGAGAGTGGCTTGGGCTACCTGTTTTTGCTCTTACCGGCTCAAACGGCAAGACCACAACAAAAGAGCTAATTACACTTGTCCTCTCTACCAAATACAACGTTATATCAACAACCGGAAACCTTAACAACCATATCGGAGTCCCTCTTACTCTTCTCAAATTAAAGGAGGAGACAGATATTGCTGTTATCGAGATGGGGGCAAGCGGACCCGGCGAGATTGAGGCGCTATGCAACATAGCCCTTCCCGATATGGGTCTTATCACAAATGTCGGTAAGGCACACCTGTTGGGATTTGGTTCATTCGAAGGTGTAAAGATAACAAAAGGAGAGCTTTACGATGCACTTAAGAGACGCGGCGGAAGAGCTCTATACAATACAGACAACCCCCATCTGCAAGAGATGATCTCTCAAAGAGAGGGTTTGAATATCACCCGTTACGGGGTATCAGCCATGAATGTAACGGTTGAGAGTTCCACCTTGGAGAGGCCATACCTTACCCTGCGTCTCCCTACCGGAAGGGTTATCTCAACACACCTCATAGGAAGCTACAACACAGACAACATTCTTGCAGCTCTTGCTGTTGGCAATCTCTACGGCACCGATCCGGAACTCTCTATAAAGGCAATTGAGAGCTACCACCCCTCCAATAATCGCTCACAACTTGTCTCCGGTAAGTCAAACACACTTATAGTAGATGCATACAACGCAAACCCTACAAGTATGAGAGCTGCTCTGGAGAATTTTATCCAGATGAAATTTCCGTTTAAAGGCCTAATAATAGGAGATATGCTTGAGCTGGGAGAGGACTCCCGAAAAGAGCACCGAGAGATTCTTGATATAATTGCCGGAATGGGGGTTTCACTTATGCTTTTTGCAGGCACCGAATTCAAAAGCGCTGCCGGAAACGACCCCTTCTTTGCATCTAAAGCTCTCTTCTTCAACACCTCATCAGACATGCGAGAGTACCTATTGCAAAACACCCCATCAAACATGGCAATCCTGATTAAAGGTTCAAGAGGCACAAGACTTGAGAAAGTTACAGACATCCTTTAGAAATACTCCGAGTAAGACTTTAATCTACTACTTCCCAGACGTTAGACACCTCTCGGTTTATTTAACCAAGGCTTTGCCAGAGTTTGATGTATCTCTTTGTTAGATAATTATATATAAAAGACAGTTTTCCAATATTGGAAAATTGGCATTTGTAGATATGTGAAAAATACATATTTACATCAAACTCTG
>CAZCXB010000128.1:0-5670 GCA_964502485.1 uncultured Muribaculaceae bacterium
TTTACGTAAGCAAAAATATTATTAATTCTCAATTAAACAACATTTTTTTCATAACTTGGCAAATAATATGAAAAGGGAAAAGCTACTACTCTCTATATACCTGTTTTTTTCTCCTCTCCTTCTATCAGAAGGTTTTGCTCAGTCTTACAAAGAGACCGCAAGCTCACTGCCCGATTCCCGTCACTCATATATTGAACTCTCTGCCGGTGCAGGGGTGAGTACTTTTCGCGATCTGGCAACCTCTCCCCTCTTCTACCAAGGTGCCTCGTTTTCACTTAGCGGTGGTTATCTTGGAGCAGATAAGAAGAGAGAGGTATATGCCGGAGCATCCTATCACTATGGTCTGCTTACAGGAAAATTCAACAACACAAGCAAATCTTCCTCATTCTACTCATTAGATCTTAATCACCATACAATGTACACATTGAATAAGTTCTCTTCTGCCGGTTGGGTTATCAGGTGTGGATGGTCAGTTGTGAGCAGCACTAATATTCGTGAAAACTCTGCATTGATGAATAACTCTCTTGGAGTAGAGAACATATCAAACATCATGGCCTCAGGGAGAGTAACACGCAACCTTGTCAAAAAGAGCTCTCTCTCTTTTACATTCAATCTGGGTGTACTGAATATGAATTACAGGCCGGGCTATGCCTATAACTATATTCCTCAAATAACGGGATCTGAAATAAGCAATTTCGGCGACTATAAGCTATCATTGAACGGATTTCGGATACAGTCACGTATTGTCTATTCCAGAGTGTTTATGAATAGAAACTCTGCCAGATTAACTTATCTTTTTGATGCCTACAACGCTCCCGGAAAGTTCGAACCACTTAACTTTATAAGACACTCACTATCCCTCTCACTACTGTTCAATTACAGATAAATGACATTAAATGAAGTGGATAACCTACATATTAACAACCCTCGTTATTTTTACATCTTGTCGTAAAATTCTCTTCGATAAAGATATGGCCTCAACTGATCCCTTTATTAATTTTGACTATCTTTGGAATGAGGTAGATAGCAAATATGCATACTTTGAGCTAAAAGGGGTTGACTGGGACCAAGTGAAAGTCAGATACCGAAGTAAGCTGTACAGAGGGATGAGTGAGGACTCACTGTTTAAAGTAATGGGAGGGATGTTGAATGAGTTACGTGATGACCATACCAACCTTGTATCCCCTTTTAATGTTTCCAGATACAATGTCTATCTCAATGGTCAGGATAATTTTGACTATAAAGTCGTAAAAGATAACTATCTCAAAACCGGTGAATATACTACAGAGAGCTTTAGTCATGGGTACCTACCCGGAGGAGATATCGGATATATCAGGTATGGAAGTTTTATGAACACCGTTACAGATACCGATCTAAACTTCATAATCAACCGTTATCAGAAAACTTCCGGAATAATTTTAGATCTTAGAGAAAACAGTGGAGGGAGCTTCTCGAATATTACACGGATTCTTGCAAGATTCACCGGAAAGAGGACTCTTGTGATGTATAACAGAACCAGGAACGGCAAGGGGAGAGATCAATTTGGACCATACGAACCCCTATATATTACCCCTTCGGATAAAGTCCTCTATTTAAACAGACCGATTGTAGTGCTTATAGACAGGGGATCGTACAGCGCTTCAACCTTTTTTGCCCTGGCCACAAAAGCTATGCCCTCAATTACCCTCATCGGTGATAAAACCGGAGGAGGTGGCGGATTACCAAACGGAGGGCAGCTACCTAACGGGTGGATCTACCGTTTTTCAATCTCGCAATCCTACGATCTTAATAAGGTGAATTACTCCGAAGAGGGGGTAGAGCCGGATATCTTTGCAGAGTTCAACTGGTGGAATCTTAAGCGTGATGAGATTCTTGAAAGGGCAATTCTCTTTATTAACAGTAGAGGAACATAATTTTAACTTTTTTCAACTTGATATTTTTTTATATCTTTGGGAAGCCACTAAACTTAATCTAAATATGAGAGCCGAGAAGCATTTACTGTCAGACCCGGCAGAATGGATGACAAGTTCTGAGTTTGTTGACAAAGAGGGTATAATCAAGAGGGCAATCGGGGAGGCAAAGATAGTTGTTAACGACCATGAGATTATTAACGAGACATGGTCGTGTGTTGAGGGAAAGAGAATTTGCAACTGCTACAGAATCGAAAAGGAGTCCGATTCCCGTTACCGTTTCGAATGCAGTAATCCCGAACTTGGGACTCAAACAGGCGATTTAAACATAGACAGAAACATTGTCTACTCAAAATTTACCGTAAACAACACATCTCTAAATGGCTTTGAGATAATTGTAAAGGATGATGATGAGTGTACAATTTACGGTACACTTTATGACGGGGCTGATCTTCTTAACTCATGGAGAACCGTAATGGTTAGAATCCAATAGCTATCTTAACAAAATATAGCGCTCCTTTATTCAAACCTAAATCAGTTATGTCATTAAATAAGATTAGTGAGTTTTTAAGAAGAGGCTATCCTCAGAATTATATTTTAAAAGAACCCTTTACCGGATCTTTGACCTTTGCTCTTATCTGCTTTCTATTTCTTATAATATACAGACCGAGTGAGAGCCACGCATCATCCGGGATGAGCTATCCACTTACTATGGCTCTCTACTGTATTGCAATCTCTCTATTTATCATCGCAGCGGTTACCCTAATCAAAAAAATCTCTCTACTTAGTGATAGTGAGAGCTGGAGTGTAAAGGATGAAATTATCGCCAACCTTATCCTGCTCTTCCTTCTTGGAGTAAGCGCATATCTCGCCGGTTTTTTAATTGAACAGAGTTCGGGAAGGTTAAATTTCACAACTATCTATAATTCATTTATAAACGCTTTGCTATTAGGATCGGCTCCTCTATTGACAATCTCGCTTATAAATGGATTCAACAGTAGCAGATACAACTATGTTCTTCCAAGGCAAAACCACTCAGAATCAGATAATAACGAGCACTCTCCGGATGGGGTTGTTACTGTGATCTCAAAACTTAAAAGGGAGACACTAACCTTTAACACCAAGCAGTTTGTATATGCTAAAGCTGACGGAAACTATGTAGAGTTCTACCTCAAAGAGACAAATGGCAACAAAAAGGTGATTATCCGTAATTTTATTAACGAAACTGAGTTGCAGTTCTCTCAATTTCCACATATCATGAGGGTACACAGAAAATATCTCGTTAATCTTAAACATATCGAATCAAAAAAGGGGAACGCCCTCTCTCAAAAAATAAGGGTAACAGGAGAAGATCGTGAGATACCTGTTTCAAGAAATAATATTAAACTATTCAATCAGCTTTTAGAGAGCTCCCGTCATTAGTCTCCTTTACACTTCACACCATTTTTTAACCTCTCATACCATTTTCCCGGTATTAATATACCATTCGGAACAAATCCCTACACCCTGCAACAATTAGTTGGAAAGCAAAAGTGAATCCCCTCTATTTGCATCATACAAATGCAAAATTAAAAATTCACTTTATGAAAACGACCAACAGAAAATCACCTTTTTTAAGAACACTTTCGTTGTTATTATTATTATCGGTGCACTCTTCATTAGCATTCGGTGCAGACACAATTAGAGTTAACGGGGTTGTTGCCGAACAATCGACATATGTTACGCTGCAAGAGGCGGTGATTACATTTGAGAGAGTCAGGGTCCTTGCACAAAACGGAAAGAGTACTTATTATATAAGCGAGTTGATATCTGACGCCTCTGCAAATGGGTTGGACATCCTAAAGCATATACCCGGGATACAGACAGATATAAGAAAGAGCATCATCTTTGAAGGTAGCACTGATATTATTCTGTTAGTAAATGGAAGAGAGAGGCCAAAATCATATATCAGTACTTTAAGTGCAAAGGAGATAGATCGGATTGATATAGTGAACACACCCCCGCTTAAATATCCATCTACAACAACTGCAGTAATAGATATTATTCTAAAAAGGTCCGATTCCGGATCAATAAAAGGTGAGTTCATCGCAGAGTTACCGCTGTCTCAATCCCAAACCTTTATCTACCCCTCCGGAAGCCTAAGCTTAGGAGGTGAAAAACTGAATATCCATACATCATATAGTGGAGAGGTACTTAGATTTAATATCGAAGAGAGTATCCGAAGAGTGATCTATAGAGATGCCACCTCCGATAATCCTCATGATTTGTCAATGAGTACAACGCAACTTCTTAAGCAAAAAACATGGTCTCACAACTTTCATATCTCTACAGATTATTCAATAGATAAAAATACTACCCTTAATCTCTATGCAAATTACAACCCATTCTCACAAGAGTTAGACGGGACCTCTACCTTTAACTCCTCTATAATAAAAGAGGATACAGATATCAATCACAGCTCATCCGGAGCTATCAATCTTAAACATAAATTTGGTAAAAATCGTGATAGAGAGTTTGAGTTTGATGCCGGCATAAGAGCTCTCGACTCTAAAAACTCCTCATTTCTAAAGAGTAGTGATGGTTTGGAGGATATGTACTATGAATCAAGACCGTTACACAGGCTCTTTTCTATCAGAGCAGGTTACTCAGGAGATGCCGGCAAAGGGGTTAAGCTATATGCCGGTTTAGAATTCAAATCCGAACTACTTACCAATAGAGATGTTGAGGAATTCAGGTTTATCTCAGACAGATACTCAGCCTATTTTCAGATTAGATTTTCAATCTTTAACTGTGATATCTATACGGGAGTCAGGGCAGATGGCACAAACAGAAACAGAGGAACAAGTGATTATATGTCAGAAATATATACTCTTCCAAACCTTCTAATAACACATAAGATCTCAACTGAACAGAGTTTAAAGCTCAATATCGGTAAATCTGTTAAGTACCCTGCATACTTTGAACTTAATCCCGCCATTACAGTTGAAGATCCATTCAGCTTCTCTAAAGGAGAGCCTACACTTAAGCCCGAACTTAGAACCAATATCTCGCTGGAACACTCATTAAGAGCAGGTAACACTCATATATCATACAATCTTTTCTACAATAAAAGATCAAGAGCAATAAGCAGCTATACACAAATCATTAATGAGGAACAGTTTATGTCAGGCTATCAGAATCTTGGAGTATCAGAACAGTATGGAGCAAGGGTGTCAGGTTCGTTTAAAATCGGCAAAAAAGTATTAATTAACCCATTTGTTTCTGTATTTAACCGGATAAACATGCCCGATAAAAGTATGGAGGTACCTAATATAGCTTCCAACAGCCTTATTATCTGCAATACAGGGGTATCTGCATCCGCATCCCTTAACCGTGGTATAACAGCCTCACTTCAGTTACAATATGCCACATCACTGAATGACTTTCAAAGTGAAAGCTATAGCGATCTCCTCTATTTTGTTACAGTAGAAAAAGCGTTTAAAAACGGGTTTAAGGCAGCAGTAGTATCTGCCCTCCCATTTATGCAATCCTTCATCTATAACGGACAAAAAATCGAAACCGAAGAGTTCTGTACAGAGAGGATATCTGCTATAAAGATGTCTCGTATACCTTTGACATTCAGAGTCAGTTACAGCTTTAAAACCGGAGATTATAACCATAGACAAAAACAGACCTATATAGAGGGGGCAGAGAGAAGGAGAAAGGGGTTTTAACACCCTAAGAGTACCATTAATTTACTATCTTTGAATCGGTGATAGAT